>CAZZAQ010000070.1:0-11434 GCA_964652165.1 uncultured Bifidobacterium sp. | reverse complement strand
CCAAATCCCGCCGTTCCTTCTTCTGCACGGGCTTGGCCCCGTATCGGGCGCGGCTTCGGCAAGGCGTCGGGCCGGGGTGGCCCCTGCGATGTGTCGGAATCTATGAGTGATGTTATCTTGAAGTTGGAAAACCTCCGGGTCGAATATCGGTCGAAGGAACTCGGCCAGGAAACCAAACAGGCGCTCAACGGACTCAGTCTGGCGGTCCACCGGGGCGAGGTATTCGGTTTCCTCGGCCCCAACGGCGCCGGCAAGACGACGGCGATAAACGTCCTGCTCGGATTCGTCACGCCGGCGGCCGGCGATGCCTGGCTTTTCGGCGTGAACGTGCGCCAGCCCATCGCCCGCCAGCGCATCGGCTACCTACCGGAGATGACTTACTACTACAAGTTCCTCACGGCCGAGGAGACGTTGCGCTTTTATGCGAAGATTTTCCGCATCCCGAAAGCTAAAGTGGACTTGCGCATCGAGGCGGTGCTGAAGCTCGTCGATCTCCACCACGCGCGCAATCGGCCCATCAAAACCTACTCCAAGGGGATGCAACAGCGGGTCGGTCTGGCGCAGGCGCTCATAAACAATCCCGACTTGCTCATCCTCGACGAGCCGACCAGCGGACTCGACCCGCTCGGCCGCATGAAAGTGCGCGAAATCATCCAGCGCCTCCGGAACGAGGGGAAAACCGTGTTCTTCAGCTCGCACGAACTGGGCGAGGTCGAGATGGTGTGCGACCGCGTGGCGATTCTCCACCAAGGCGTCCTCAAAGCTGAAGGCCGAGTGGGCGAATTGGTCCGCCACTACAAGCAGGACAACCTCGAACAAGTGTTTCTCAAGATCATTGGCATTCATGAACTCAACGACCCTTCCCACCTCGCCGGCCGCGCCGCGTGATTTCGCATTGGCCGTGCCCACCGGCGCCAGCACCTGGACGAATGTCTGGGCCATTGCGGGCGTCGTCATCAAGGAGCTTTGCCGGCGCAAGGACTTTTACGTGCTCTTCGTGCTCACGGCGCTCATCACGCTGGTGATGGGGTCGGTGAACATCTTCAACGAAAGCGGCATCGTGCGGTATCTGAAGGAGATTTGCCTGTTTCTCATCTGGATTTCGTCGCTGGTCATCGCCATCACCACCACCGCGCGGCAACTGCCGGCCGAGCGGGAGAACCGCACGTTGTTCCCGCTGCTGGCCAAGCCGGTCACGCGGAACCAAGTGCTCATCGGGAAGTTCCTCGGCTGCTGGCTGGCCAGCGGGCTGGCGCTGGGGGTCTTCTATCTCTTCCTGGGCGTTATGGCGGGCGCCAGGGAACATATCTGGCCGGTGTTGGGCTACGCGCAGGCGGCGATGCTGCACTGGTTCATGCTCGGGATCGTGTGCGCGATGTCGCTCGCAGGGTCCATCGTCTTCGCGGCGCCGTCGTCCAACAGCACCATCACGTTCGTGGTCTGCGTCGGCATCCTGCTGCTGGCCCGGCGCCTGAACGAGGTCGCCCTGGGTCTGTCCGAACCGGGACAGACGATCGTCTACGGAATCTATTTCGCGCTGCCGCACCTGGAGTTGTTCGACGTGCGCGACCTGCTCGTCCACAACTGGGGCGCGATCCCTTGGGGTATCTGGGCCGGGGGCCTTGGCTACGCGGCGGTTTACGCGGCCCTGTTCCTGGGGATTGCCTGTGTGATCTTCCGGCGCAAGGCCATCCATTGACTCCAGCCATGCGGACGCATCTCCTTTCGCTCGGATTGCTGGCCAGCCTGGCGTTCAGTTTCGCAGCCTGGCTGGAACCGTGGCACGCGACGTGGGCGGGCAACCGCGGCAAGTCGGCCAATTTATTGCAAACCGCCCTGGGCGACGGCCGAAAGCTCTTCGCCAGACACGTCTACGCCAAGGCTGACGCTTACTTTCACAATGGCTACTACCCATCCCTCTTCGAAAGCACGGTCGACGCAAAGGCTGGACGCCTGTCGCAGGCCGCCGGCCTGTCCAAGGACGAGCACGATTGCGGCGGCGATCACATCGGCAAGCCGCGCGACTGGATCGACGCCTTCAGCCGGCACTTTTACCCGTCGCGCCACTCGCACCTGGGCGAAGGCAAATGCGGCCACGATCACGATCACGCCCGACACGAGCACTGCGAGCATTGCGATCATTGCGAACACGGTCAGAGTGACAAAGAGTCCGGCGACGAAAGGGAAATTCTTCCCTGGCTCCGGCTTTCCGCGGAACTCGATCCGGAGAGCGTCCAAACCTACGTCGTCTGCTCCTATTGGTTGCGCGGCACGCTGGGGAAGGTGGACGAGGCCGAGCAGTTCCTCCGCATGGGGCTTCGGGCCAATCCCGGCGAGTACGAGCTGCTATTCGAACTCGGCCGGATCTACAATGAAGACCGCAAAGACCCGTCGCGCGCGCGAAATGTGTGGGAACTTGGGCTGAGAAACTGGCACAGGCGCGAGTCCGGCAAGGTGGAACCCAATTTCTTTCTTTGCGCCCAGCTCCTTGGCCAGCTCATCACGCTTGAGGAAAAACAAGGGCGCTACGTCCGGGCGCTGGAGCATTTGACGGCGCTCAAGGCCATTTCCCCACACAAGGAGGCAATCCAACGGTGGATCGACGAGATCCGTTACGAGCACACGCCGTAGTGGGACAGGCTTCCAGCCTGTCTCCCCGGGCATCCTGCCCGCGAAAGAAACTGGGGCTGGAAGCCCCGGAGACAGGCTGGAAGCCTGTCCTACTATCCCGCCGCTCATGGAATGGCAGAAAGATGGGGGCAGAAAAATGAGTTCATCTTTCTGTCCCCATCTTTCTGCCTCCGACCTGGGTTCATCGAAAGCACGTGCCCTTGCGCACGCGGTTAGGCGGCCGCCTACGGGATCCCGGCCTTGGCCTTGATGATCTGCCCCAGGCTCTTGTTGAGCTTCTCCTGATCGCTGGCCACGTCGCTGATGCTGCCGAGGTAATCGCCGGCGCGGCTCAACAGGTCGTCTCGCTTTTCCTCCTGGCTGACGACCTTCGCCAGTTGGTGGTCGGTCGAGCCGATGCCGGGGCCGGTGGCGTCGTTGTTGTCCTGCACGGTCAGCCAGTACTCGATGAGATGGCCTTCGGAGAGATCGGGAGAAATCCCGCCGATGTTCCAGAGGTAAGTCGGCCGGATCTGCCGCGGGTGCTGGTCTTCCAAATCGAGCTCAACGGACTTCTCAGCGCCGTCGTTGAGCTTGTCGACCTTGTAGTGCAGCGTGATCCGCGCGATGGCGAAATCGTCGCGCGCCTCGAACTGCACGGGCAACGTCGCAATACGGGTGACCAGCTCCTCCTTCCGATCGGGCTTCAGAATGCGGACCGTCGGAACTTTGTCGGGCAGCACGTCCACGCGGTAAACGGCGCTGTCGCGGCTTTCCATGTGCTCGGTGTCGAGCATCTGGATTTGGAATCCGGTGAGGCCCTTGGCGGGGACGTTGAACCGGCCGGTCCACTCGCGCGGGTTCGATGGGATCCCCTCCATCGGAATTTGCGACTCCGCTCCTGTGAGCTGAACGCCAGCAGACTTGAGATCCTTCGTGGCTGTAACCTTCAATTTGAGCACGCTGCCGGCAAGGAGCGACAGGTCGCCCAGGCTGCGCTCCTGCGAAGGCAGGCCGGTGTAGGCGGGGTAATCCTGCCGGCACTCGATGTTCGCGACGGTCGGGCGCGGGATGGCTCTGACATGGAACGTCGGGCTCAAGCCATCGCCCAGTTGGAAGCGGTACGTGAAGTCGTCCTGCACGTTTTCCAGGGTGCGGGCAAAGTTGATTTTGTTGTCCCGGTTCTGTTCCAGAGGAAACTCCTGACCGCGCCGGCTGCGGAATTTCACTTCCACGAGCCCGTGGGCCGGGATGATGCCTTGGACGAAGGCCTCCAGCCTCACCGTGTCGCCGCGGCCGACAACGCGGTCCCCTTCGGGGACGAGGATGCGTGTCTTGCGCGGCACGGGCACGGTCGAGAGGAAAACCCGCTGGAGCAGCACCGCGCACGTTTCGCGCCCGGCTGCGAACCCCAGGCCGGCGATGATCGGAATGAAGATCGCCAGCGTCCCAAACCGCTTCAACCGATCCGTCGGGACAATCTTTCTGAAATCTCCGGGTCTTGCGAGCGTCTCGGTTTCCTCAACCAGCGCGCTCACCAGCGATGTGGAGGCCCCGGGTGGAACGGCGGCCGGGCGGGTGAGTTGAAGCGATGCAATCAGCCGGCTGCGAAACTCAGGCCGGGCCTTTTCGACCATCAGCGCCAGATCGTCGTCGTCCGGCTGCCGCAAAACCGGCGCGGCAATGAAGCGCAGCAAAATGTAAGTCAGGACGCCTAGCTGCGCGACGAGCGACACCAGCCGCGCGGCCCAGGGCAAATCGAGCCACCAGTCCGCAAACATCGCCAGCGCCAGGAACTCCAGGCTGACCACCACTGCCATCGCTACGCCGGTCAACAGGGCCACGAGCACATGCCGCGCGCGCAAGGCGTCCATCCGCTGTTGGATCAAGGCGCTCGCGCTGATTTGGTGAGGCGCGGTGAGTAAGGCTTCCGGCGATTGGGTCATCGGGAAAAAGTCGCGGCTGGCACGCGCAAACCGTAGCGAGCGGAACCCCGCGGCACAAGGCGGTTTCGCCTTGGGCGAGGCGTGTCCTTGTCTTCCTGCAGCGGGCGCATCCCACTTTGTTGCATTTGGCAAGCGCCTCTCATTAGCGCCCGGCTTCAGCCGGGTGGGAGAGTTGGCGGCAGCGCGTCAACCGCTTTAGCGGTTTTTGCGCCGCTTGCAAACCGCTGAAGCGGTTGAGGCCGTTCGGTCCCTCGATTCACCCGGCTAAAGCCGGGTGCTAATGAGAGGAAGAGCGCTGCAAGAACCTGGGATGCGCCCTCTTGCAGTCGTCTCCGTGCTGGATGATTGTCCCATTTTGGGCTATCTTCGGGTCCTCCAATGCCATCTAAGAACTCAAAGTCCTCTGCCATGACACCGCCCTTCGCTCGCTGGGCTGCGGTGATTCTCTTCGCGCTGGCTGCGGCCTCCGCGCGTGGCGCTGTATCGCCGTGGCAGGCGGCAGATGCCGAGGCGCAAACGATTCCCGAAGCCGACCGCTGGGTCCGCCCGAAAAAATCCCGCGCCTACCGGCTCGACGCGGCCGCGTTGCGGGAACAGCTCGACCGCGCGCCGCTGGAATTCACGCCGGCCGCCGCACAAGCGCCGACTGAGGTCTCGCTGCCGATGCCCGACGGAACGCTGGCGCGTTTCACCGTTTGCGAATCACCGATCATGGCGCCAGAACTTGCGGCGAAATACCCGGACATCAAGACCTGGTGCGGCCAGGGCATTGACGATCCCGTGGCGAGCGTCCGCCTCGACTTCACGCCGTCAGGATTCCACGCCCAAATCCTCTCCCCAAGCGGCGCGGTTTACATCGATCCTGCCCGGCGCGGCGATTCCGTCCTTTACCTGTCTTATCACAAGCGAGATTTGCCCCGCGACAGGACCGGGTTCGCGTGCCTCACCCCGGACGACGGCGCGGCCTTGTTCCAGCCCGCGGCGGGCACGATCCGCTCCGGCGCCTCGCTGCGCACCTACCGGCTCGCCGTGTCGGCGACAGGCGAGTACACGCAGTTCCACGGAGGCACCGTCGCCCTGGGCCTGGCCGCCATCGTCACGGCCATCAACCGCGTCGACGGCATTTACGAAACCGAACTGGCCATCCGCCTCGTGCTCGTTGCGAATAACGACCTGCTCGTCTTCACCAACCCGGCGACGGATCCCTTCTCGAACGCCAATCCGACGGCGCTCCTGACGCAAAACCAGTCGGTCACCGACCAACGGATCGGCAACGCGAACTACGACGTGGGCCACGTCTTCAGCACGGGCGGCGGGGGGTTGTCGTCGGTTGCCGTGGTCTGCGTCGATGGGGCAAAAGCCCGAAGTGAAACCGGCCTGCCGATGCCTACGGGTGATGCGTTCTATGTGGACTTCGTTGCCCATGAGATGGGCCACGAGTTTGGCGCGCACCACTCCTACAACGGCATCGCCGGAAACTGCGGGGGTCAACGCGACGCCTCCACGGCTTACGAGCCGGGCAGCGGCTCGACCATCATGGGGTACGCGGGCATTTGCGGGGCGGACGATTTGCAGCCGCACTCGGATCCGTTCTTTCACTTTATCAGCGTCGAGGAGATTCAGTTCTTCACCACCGTGGGTTTTGGCAAGGATTGTCCCGTCATCACGACGACGGGGAACAGCGCGCCGTCCGTCGAAGCGGGGGCCAACTTTGTGATTCCAGCGCGCACCCCGTTTGCGCTGACGGCCTTCGCCACCGACCCAAACGGCCACCCGATCACGTACTGCTGGGAGGAGCGCGATTTGGGCGCCGCCCAGAGCCTGGGCGCCGCCGATAACGGCAGCAGCCCACTCTTTCGATCCTTCCCGCCCACGGTCAGCCCGGTCCGCACGTTTCCGAGGCTGTCCGATCTCTTGAACAACTCACTCGCTGCCGGCGAAGCGCTTCCGACGACCTCGCGGACCATGAATTTCCGGGTCACAGCGCGCGACAACCGCGCGGGCGGGGGCGGCGTCACCACGGACGACATGGCGCTCACCGTCGTCAGCGCGGCGGGGCCGTTCAGGGTCACTTCGCCGAACACGCCGGTGATCTGGTCCGGCTTCCGCACCGTCACCTGGGACGTGGCCGGCACGACGGCCTCGCCAATCAGCGCCGGAAGCGTGACCATCCTCCTCTCCACGAACGGCGGCGTCACTTTTCCGGTCGCGCTGGCGAGCACGACGCCCAACGACGGTTCGGAATCCGTGCTGCTGCCCAACATTTCGACGGCCCAGGCGCGCATCCGGGTGCAGGCCACAGGGAATATTTTTTTCGACATTTCGGACTCTGATTTCAACATCACGACCTATGTCCCGGCGCCGCAGGTCGCCTTCGGCGGCTCCACCCTCCTCGTGGAGGAATGCACTCCGTCCAACGGCGCCATCGACCCCGGCGAAATGGTGACCGTCAACCTTGCGCTGCGGAACATCGGAACCGCGGACACAAGCAATGTCGTCGCCACCCTGAGCGCCGGTGGCGGCGTTGTCCCGCTCAGCGGCCCGCAAAGCTACGGCGTGCTGACGGTTGGCGGCGCGGCCGTCGCCAGGCCGTTTACCTTCCAATGCACCGCGCCCTGCGGCGGCAGCGTGGCGGCGGCGCTCCAGATCCAGAACGGCCTCTCCATGCTGCCCGCCGTGACGAACCGTTTTGTGACCGGCGCATTTGTCCCCGTAACGAATTCCTTCGCCAGCGTTTCCGCCATTTCCATCCCCTCTCGCAATGCCGCTACGCCTTATCCTTCCACGCTGAGCGTGTCCGGCCTGGCCGGCGCCATCACCAAGGTCACCGCGACGCTGAGCAATTTTTCACACACCTTCACCGACGACGTGGATGCGCTGCTCGTCGGGCCGGGCGGCCAGACCGTGTTGCTCATGTCCGACGTGGGCGGCCCCTCCTCGTCGGGCAATCTGACGCTCACCTTCGACGATGCGGCGGCGAACTTCCTGCCTGATGAATCCGCTCTCTCCACGGGCGCGTGGAAGCCCACCAACATAGGCGTGGATGAAGTTTTCTCGTCGCCCGCGCCTGCGCAACCCTACGGCTCGGCCCTCTCCGTGTTCAACGGGCTGAACCCGAACGGCACGTGGTCGCTCTACGTCTGGGACGATACGCAGCGGGACTCCGGCAGCATCGCCAACGGCTGGCGCTTGACCCTGGTCACGCAATCCGGTCCCTTCTGCTGCTCGAACCAGACTTTGCCGTCGCTGACCATCGCCGACACGGCCGTGGTGGAAGGCAACAGCGGGCGGACCGATGCAGTATTCCCATTACAGCTCTCTCGTCCGTCTCAGCAACTCGTGACCGTGACGTTCGCCACTGCTGGCGGCTCGGCGATTGGCGGTTTGGACTTTGCGCCGACCAACGGCACGGCGCAGTTCAGCGCGGGCCAGACCAACCAGACCCTCCGTGTTGCCGTATTGGGCGACACGCTGTTCGAGGGCAACGAATCGTTTTCAGTCGTACTCAGCGCCCCGGCCAATGCCACGCTGGCCCGCACCACCGCCACAGCGGTGATTCTTGACGACGAAGTCCGCCTCTCGCTCGCCACGGTATTGAACGCCCACGCGCGGCTACGCTTCAACAGCGTGACGGGCCTGACGTACCGGGTGGAACGCTCCGATATACTCCCGAACACGAACGCGTGGATCGCTCTCGCTGGCGCGACATTGTTGCCGGGCACCGGCAGTCTCATCGAAGTGCTGGACACCAACGCCCTCGCGCAGGCGCAGCGGTTCTATCGTGCACGGGTAGTATCGCCGTAGTCCGGGGGCAGCCGTGGTGTGTGTGCCAAGCCGCGCTGCTTGAACTATGGGACGGACGTGTTTCCTTGGGAGCAGTTTGATCGCAACGATACTTGATCCCCGAACGGAGCGAGAGGATTTGAGGGCCGTAGGCCTGCCCTATTACAGCCTGGGCTGAAGCGAGCATCGCGAGCGGAGGCCCAGGTAACGTGTGCGGAGAATCCTCCTGAGGCCTGAAAGGCCGGAACAATCTGCTCAATGAACCCCCTCACCCCGCCCTCTCCCCCGAGGGGGAGAGCGAGGGAATGTGCCGCCCTTACAGGGCGGGAAGGTTTGGCGGTTCATGCACCTGGGGCTTCATCCCAGGCTGTAACATCGTGGGCTTTCAGCCCCTTCACCCTGGGCTATGGAGTGCGGAGGCAAGCGCAGCGCGACTCCGCTTTGGCTTGCCGATCCCGTTGGAGCGGGTTAGCTAAAGCGCCGTTACCGGTGCTCTCTGCCGGCGCACTCCATACCGGCCACTTTCACTTCAGATGCGACAGCTTTCGCAGCACCCACTCCGCGCTCACCACGCCCAGCATGAGCAGAAAGTAAAGCGGGCTGGCCCATAGTTCGACCTCCATCGGCGAACGCACGCGCTCGGTCTTGGAGCTGATCAACTCGGGCAGCTTGTGGAGATCCTCTTCGCGGAAGAAGTGGCCGCCGGTGCTCGCGGCCAGCTCCTTGAGCAGCGGCTCGTTCATGGCCGTCTCGCCGAACTCGAATTTCGGCTCGGTCACGTTGAAGTCCAGCATCGTCTGCGAGTCGCTCTCGACCCAGAAGCCGTAGGCGCCTGCGGCTGGCGCGACGAACTCGCCGCGGTACATCGCCGGCTGCTCGGGAATCGGGCGCAGAATCACCTCGGGCCTCGGCCCGGCGCCATTCTTGAGGCCGAAGCCCGCCTTCACCGACGACTCCTGCACGGGGTCGAACCCAACACCGGTGTAGAGCCGCGCGTACACCGTCACGCGGTCACCGGTCATGTAGTTCTGCCGGTCGGTGCTGAGCTGGGTGCGCTTGGAAATTCCGAGCAAACGTTGAATGGAAATGCGCTGGGCGATCTGGCCCCAGACGGCCGTGTAGTAGAAGTCGCCCGCGTTCTTGCGCCAGCGCCAGGTGTTGTCGGTGCCGACGAACATCACCTGGCCCAGGCCGTATTGTTGCACGGCGATGACCGGCATCTTGCCGAAGCGCGATTCCTTGGCCGGATCGGGATCGACGAGCAACACTTCGGCGGCGGGCTTGGGGCGCGACACCTTCGCCACCCAGTAAACCGGCGGGAGCTGCGCCCAGAGCTGCGCGTTCTCCTCCTCCTTGTCCGCAATGCGCAGCATCGCGTTCGCCCGACCCGCGGCGGTGAGCTGAAGCTTCACGGGCTTTTCGGCGACGGGATCCTGGCTGGACTCCAGCGTGAGCGGATCGAACTCGACGGGCAGCAGCTTGTCGATGGCGCTGCGCCGATAGTTCGACGGCATGAACCGCTTTCCCGCCACCACCAGCAGGCCGCCGCCGAAGTCGCTCACCAGCTTGTTCAAGTTGTCCTGGTGCTGGGCGTTGAGGACCTTCGGGTCCACGTCGCCGAGGATGACGAGATCGAACTTGAACAGCTCGTCGCGGCGCGTGGGGAACTCGGGCAGATACGGCGTGTCAGGCAAGCGCGCGATGGCCTTGTCGCCCTCGACGAGGAAGCATTTCAGTTCCACGCGCCGGTCCCGAAGCAGCATGGCCTGGAGATAACGGAACTCCCAGCGGGGCGACTGGTCGACGAGCAGCACCTTGATCTTTGCGTCGATGACCTTGAGTCGTTGCGCGCGGGAGTTGTTGTCCTTCACCGTTTCGTCGGGACGCGCGTCGATGCTGGCCGTCAGGTCGTACTCGCCGGTGCTTTGCGGCGTGAATTTCATCTGCACGACCTGCTCGCCGTCTCCGCTGAAGGTGATCGTCTTCGTCGCCACGGTCTGGTCGCCCAGTTTGAGTTGCACCTCGGCCGTGTCGCCGCTCAAGCCCTGTCCGCGCACACGCACCGTCACCGGCACTTCGTCCTTCACGAAGGTGACCTCCGGCGCAAACAGGTTCTGGAGAATAATGTCTCGCGGGCTGGTGATGCCGACGCCGTAGATGAACAGCGGCACGTTCTCCTGGCGCGCCAGCGCGGCGGCGTCGCGAGGCTGGCTGCCCGAATTGTTCACCCCGTCGGAGACGAGCACCAGTCCCGCCAGCGGCTGGCCGCGCTTGCGATTGAGCGCCTCGCGGATGGCGTCGCCGAGGGCCGTCGTCGGCGCGCTGGCTTCCAGGCGGTCCACCCAGTCGAACGCATCGACGCTGGCTCCGTCGGCTGCCGCCGGTCCGTTCGTCGCGCCGCCGGCCTTGCGGGTGGACAATTCCGCGACGCCCTGGCCGAAACTGAACGCCGAGAGATCGAACTCCTTGTCGAGCCGGGGGAGAAGGTCGAGCCGCTCGTTCTTGAGCGCGCTCTTCACGATTTCGATTCGGGGAACTTGCTCGAACTCCCGCGCGCGCGAGCGGTCCAGCGGCTGCTTCAGGCCGCCTTTCGGATCGAGGATGTTCCTGGCGATGGCGGCCCGCTTCTGGTCATCGGCATCCAGGCGCGGGTCTTTGATTTGCATCGACGCGCTGGAATCGAAGAGCATCACCAGCACGCGCCGGACGCTGCCTTCGACGGTGAACGCCAGCACCGGCCGCATCAGCAGCGCCAACAGCAATGCGACGAACAGCGCGCGCAACCCGGCCAGCGTGTGCCGCCGCCACGCCGGAAGCGTGACCGGGCTGGCCCGATACATCCAGTAGCTGAGCGCCGCCCCAACCAGAATCCACAGCACGAACCATCCGGCGCCCATCCCGCCGCGAAACGCCAGCGAAGCGCCGGTAATCCGACCCGCTTCGCTGACGCGCGGGTCAAGGAGCTTAAGCAACAGGTCGGACATCGGGCGCAGATGCTACCGGATGCCCGTCCGTTGGGGAAGAAATCCCGCCATCGTCGCCCGCAACCGGGCGCATCCTGACACTGCCCCCGGACTTCTCCCTCTCCCCGCGAC
>CAZZAQ010000069.1:0-11492 GCA_964652165.1 uncultured Bifidobacterium sp. | reverse complement strand
GGTCACCGTGACAGTCAGGTTGCTCGTGCTGCCTTCGCACAGGGCGATGTCGCCCCCTGAAAACGTGGCTTGCACGACCTGCAACGTGGCGGTGTCGGTGCAGCTTGGAAGGAACGATGCGTACGCTCGCACGGTGTAAGCGCCGGCGGTGTTGCCAGGCAGGAGCGAGGCGGTGCTGCCTTGCGTTCCACCGACAAAGCTCGGGCCACTCGCAGGATCGACATCCCACAGGAAAGGGCCAAAACTGTTGGAGGACAAACCAAAGACGACGGGCACCGTACTGCCGGCAATGCCGTATTCCACGCCGTTGGTGATGTCGATGTAGTGGACGGTCGCGCTGATCGTCAATTGGGATGTGCCACAGGAGACCGTGACAGGTTTCACCCCGGGAGTCGTATACGTCACGGTTTTCTGCGCGCCATTGCCGCTGACGCCTTCGCCAGTCCAGGTGAGCATAGACTCGTATCCAGGTGGAGTGGTAGTGGCTGTAAACGTCGCCTAGCCGGAGCCGCACAGGCGCGGGGGCGTGACGTTCAGTGAGGCTACCCCCACCACGACGCCGGTGGCGCTGGCGGTGCAAAAGTTCCAAGTGGCGGTGACGATGTTGGTCTGGCCGCCCGTGGCGAAGGCGATTGTGTTGGTGCGCGTGTCTGCATTGGTGGTTCCAAGAGGGTTCCACGTCACCCCGTTGGTCACTTCACTGTTCGTGAGGACCAGCGTGATTGGAACGCCTTGGCAGACGGTGAAGGACTTTGGACTGACGCCGAGTTTGAACACCTGCACTTGACGCGAGCCAAACCTACCATCGGAATCGATTGCCGTGACCGTCGCCGTGCCGTTGGACACGCCTTGCACCGTGATCGTAGCCCCGCTGCCGGAGAGAGACACGATGCCGGTCGGGTTGACGGACCAGTTCGTGATCGTGCCACAGGTGTAAAGCGTCGCGGCGCAGCCGACGGGGGCGAAGTTCGCGCCCCACACAGGAATCCCGTCGCGGACGTAGCCGCCGCCATTCCAGGCGTAGAAACTCACGCCGTCTGTGTCGCCCGGCGTGTAAGCGCCATTCTGGTAGTCAATCTCGATGCAGTATTCCTCCGTGTTCGTGAACGTGTAGTCGATGATGCTCAGGGCGCAGTAGGAACTGGACAGATTGAAGTCCTGCCAATGCGTTTCCTGGCCTTTCCGCGGCAATACAAGCACGCCGTTGATGCGCACGTCGGAGCCGTCGTCGGACTGGATGGCAAGCCGTGTGTTGAGCGAGGCGGGACTGAACGCGCCGCGAAAGGAGCGGGAGATGTTGTTGGTTGTCACCAAATACGCCGGCGAGGCGGAAGCGGCGGAGTTAGTGAGTTGGTTGGTGGTCGTGATGGTGTTCAGGTTGCCGAACGGCAGCGGGAGAGCGCCGGCGGCAGCGCGAGCGCTCCACGCAACGCAAAGAAACAATGCGGCCTACCGCCTCGCGAAGGTCACCCCAGTTTTCCTCTTCATGCTTCAGCTCTTTCTTGGCTCAACGAGATTTCTTCCGATCTCCCGGCTGACCGTAGGACTAGTGGCAAAGGAGAGGCGATTTGGCAAGCACTTTCTCTCTGCTTTTCATTCTCATGTGGGGAGTGAGGCAAAAGCTGATTCCCCTACGGTTGGCGCCGCGTGAAGCTTGGGTTGAATCTGGTCGGCCCGCAGGTCAGGCGATTTCGTGTGAGGAAAGGCTGGAGTCAGCCGGTTCTTGCGCACAAGCTGCAGCTCCAGGGATGGAGCATCAGCACACCGTCGGTGGGCAAGCTCGAAGCCCAACTGCGGCGCGTGCCGGACTGCGAACTGCTCTTCTTGGCGAGAGTACTCGGCGTTTCCATTCTGGAATTGTTTCCCAAATCCTTGCCGTTGAAGCAATTGGGACCGCAGTTTCAGACTGGCAACAGGATGGCCCTTTTCCCGACGCGCGGGGACAAATGATGTTTCGCCGACGGCCCGTGCGGGCGCCTCACCGTCCCGTTGGATTGATGATTTCGCTCATCTTGAAGATCGGCAGGAACATGCAGATCGCGATGCCGCCGACCGTCACGCCGAGGAACACGATGAGCAGCGGCTCGATGAGGGAAGTGAGTCCCGAGAGGGTCGTCTGGATTTCATCGTCCAGAAAGTCCGAGATGCGTTCGAGCATGTTCTCGATTTTGCCGGTCTGTTCGCCGGCGGTGAGCATGCGGATGATCATCGGAGGGAAGACGGGGTGCTTGCCCAGCGCCACCGAGATGCCTTCGCCCCGTTCGATCTCGGTGGCCGCCGTGCGCACCGCTTTCTCCATGACAACGTTGCCGACGGTGTTCGAGACGATTTGAAGCACCTCGAGAATCGGCACGCCTGAGCGGATGAGAGAAGCCAGTGTGCGGGTGAACCGGGCCAGGCAGATTTTGTGCGCGATTGAGCCAAAGATCGGCAGCTTGATGCGCGTACGGTCCCAGAACTCGCGGCCCTTTTTGGTCTTGAGCCAGGCGAACCACGCGTAGGCGATGCCGATGGCCAGTGCCATCAGATAGATGAGGTATTGCTTGACCAGGTTGCTGAAGCTGATGAGGAACTGCGTCGGCCCCGGCAGCTTTGAGCCAAAGCTCTTGTAGACCTCGCCGAACACCGGCACGACCTTCACGAGCAGGAAAATGGTGATGCCGATGGCCACGATGGTGACGGCCGTCGGATACATCATCGCCGATTTTACCTTCTTGCGGAGCTTGGCGGTATTCTCGAGGTAGGTCGCCAGACGGGCCAGAATTTCCGCGAGCAAGCCGCCTCGTTCGCCGGCGGCGACCATGCACACGAAGAGTTTGTTGAACACCTTCGGGTGCTTGACCAGGGCTTCCGAGAAGCTGTCGCCGCCTTCGACGCGGGTGCAGACGTCCTTGATGGTGTCCCGCATCACCTTGTTGGCCGTTTGCTCGGCCAGCGCCTGGAGCGATTGCACCATGGCCAGACCGGCGTCGATCATCGTCGCGAGCTGCCGCGTGAAGATCACCAGGTCGGCCAGCGCCACTGAGCCGCCTGCCGTCTTGCCCTTCTTCCCGACCTTTTCCGCGATGGAGAGTACGAGCAGATTGCGCCCGAGCAGCGCGGCGATGGCCGCCTGTTCGTTCTGAGCATCCAGCGTGTTGCGGATTTCCCGTCCGCTCCCGGCTTCCCGCGCGACGTAAGTGAATGACGGCATATCAAAATCATCCAAGCCAACCCGGCCCCGTTGACACCTGCCGGACCACCAGGCCCGCGGCGCGCCGTGGCTCCTGCGGTTCGTGCCGAACTCGCTTGCGGCGCCGAGATTGACTCGATTCGTTTTGATCTTCGGCGGATTGGGGGAATCCCTTTAGCCCCTTTTCAGTCTTCAGCTCGGCTCAACGACTTTCGAGCGTCCCACGCGTCACGCCAAGCTGGTTGAGCAGCTTCAACTCGCGCCAGAGCCGGGCGCCGGTGATCTCGCCGCTCAAAAGCTGGCGATATTTGGCAATCGTCGTGGCGACCAGGTCCGGCGTCTCGCTTACAAACTCGATGCGGAAATGGCGCACGCCCAGCGCCAGCAGGTTCTCGACGTGCTCGGCGCCGGTTTGCGCCCGGGCGTTGAACACCGTGTTGCGGCAGCCCAAATCGGCCTTGAGCGGGTGCTCCGCTCCGACTCGATCGCGCAGGCGCACCTCGTGCCGGTCGCACGGCCGGCCGCAGTTGGTGAAATCAGTGCCCTGGGACAGGAACGCGCAGAACACGCAATGCTCCATGTGAAACATCGGGATGTGCTGGTGAATCGTCACCTCGAACCATTCTGGCGGCGCCGCCCGCGCGAGCGCTTCGAGCTGCGCCCCGTTCAAGTCGTAGGAGGCGGTGAGCCGCTCCAGCCCGAACTGGTTCTGGAAGTAATCCGCCGCGAGCGCATTCGCCACGTTGAGCGAAAAATCCCCCACGCGCCGGCAGCCGGCGAAGTAGCGCAAGTGGTCGTAGTTGCGGACCAGATAGCCGTCCGCGTCGCACGCGCGGACCTGCTTGAGTATCCACTCCTCGCCCGGCTTGAAGATGCGGGGCGGCGCCACCCAGATTTCTGATTTCGGATTTCCGATTTCCGATTGGCGCGCGCGGAAGCCGGCGACGGCCTCGCGATACTTTTTGGGATCCTCGAAATCGCAGTAGACAGTGGAGGCGCCGTCGGCCAGAACGGCTTCGAGCTGGAGCAGGGTTCGGACCAGGACAATCAATTGCGGATTGCGGATTGCGGATTGCGGATTGGCCTTCGACGGGTCGAGATGCTCCTGACTTGCGCCAAATCGCAAATCATCAGTCGTAAATCGGAAATCGATCTGCCACCGCTTTGGCTGCGCCCGCTGCCTGTCCAGTTCCGCGACCGCCTCGCGCCGCAGCCGATTGAGTTCGCTCACGGGGAGCATTACAGCGCCCTCGAGATGGTTCTCGAGCCGCCCCAACTTGAAAGGCGTGCCGCCGAGCCGGCCGAGCTGCCCGCGCAACCGTTCTGAAGTCATTGGCTGCTTTTCGGCGGCTGCCAGGGGCGTCTTGGAATCCAGCCGCGCCACGTGTCCTTCCTCGTCCCGCAGCAACAAGGTCAGCGCAAGCCCGGCCCGGCCGTGAACCTCCGCGTGCACCGGACGCTGAAACCTGAGCTGCTCGCCCTCGAAAGTCTGCCGCAGCCGCCGGTCCAGTTTCGGGTCGCTCGTTTTCCACACCCGATTGCCGGCCTGCACGCGACTGAAATCGACCGCGCCCTTCCCAAAAGTTAGCGCCACCTCCCTTTGAACACTGGGCTTGGAACCTTGAACGCCGCACTGTGAACCTTGAGCCTTGAACTTTGAACTTTGAACTTTGAGCTTTGAACTTTGAACTTCGTACACCCGTCCGCCCTCCTCCTTCTCCTCCGGCCGGCCGGCGTCAAACACGATCCCATCGCCCGGCTTCAAGGCGCTTTCGAGCCGCACGAACACGCGGGAGCCCTGCACGCCCGTCACTTCGCCGACGAACACGCCTCGCTTCGTGCCGAACCGGGCGTGCACCAGGCGCTGATTATCGATGCCGCGCAACCAGCCGGTGGAAAGGCCGCGGGAAAAGGCCATTTCCATTTCGTACTGGGCCTGTCGAGGGTCGAGAGCCGAAGGTCGAGCGCCAATCGGGCCCTCGATCCTCGACTCTCGGCCCTCGACAATCTGGTCCAGCGCCTGCCGATAGAGGCGCGTGATGTTCGCGACGTACTCGGGCGTCTTCAACCGGCCCTCGATTTTCAGCGAGGCCACTCCGACTCGGGTCAGCTCAGGCAACACTTCCAGCCCCGCGAGGTCCTGCGGACTGAGCAGATACTTTCGGTCGCCCAACGGCACGGCCTTTCCGTCCGAGATCAGTTCGTACGGCATGCGGCACGCCTGCGCGCACTCGCCCCGATTGGCCGAGCGCCCGCCAAGCGCCTCACTCGTCAGGCATTGGCCCGAGTACGCGACGCACAGCGCGCCGTGGACGAAGACTTCGAGTGGGAACGGAGAGTAATCAGTATTCAGTTTCCAGTGTTCAGTGGCCGCAATTGCCCCCTCTGTATGCTGAATACTGAATACTGAATACTGATTACTTTCCCGCTGCCTCAGTTCCTCCTGAATGTTCTCGATGTCCTTCAGCGAATTCTCCCGCGCCAGCACCACGAGATTGCAGCCCAAATCGCGCGCGAATTCGATGCCGGCGGCGCTGGTCACGGTCATCTGCGTCGAGGCGTGGATCGGAAAGTCCGGCGAGAGCCGCCGGATGATCCGGCAGATGCCGACGTCCTGCACGATGGCCGCGTCGACTCCAGCCGCGATGATGCTCCGCAAGCATTGCTCGGCCTCGCGGACTTCGTTTTGAAACACCAGCGTGTTGAACGTGACGTAGCCCTTGACGCCGCGCCGATGGAGAAACTCCATCAGTTTGGGCAGGTCGGCCTGGGTGAAATTGCGCGCGCGCATCCGGGCGTTGAACCGTTCCAGCCCGAAGTAGATCGCGTCCGCCCCGTTCTCGACCGCCGCACGGGCGCACTCCCAATCGCCTGCCGGCGCCAGCAGTTCCGGCACGCGCGGCGGACGTTCCAATTCCGGAGCCGATAGCCCTGCCACTGGAGCTTGTGAGACGGGCGCACTCATGTTGAGCGCGCAGGCTATCATGGGCGCGGCAGGACAATGAACCACAATCTGCGCGACGACGTAGTAGGACAGGCTTCCAGCCTGTCTCCCGGGCATCCTGCCCGAGGAAACAACTGGGGCTGGAAGCCCCGGAAACAGGCTGGAAGCCTGTCCTACTATTCAGCGGTTCATGGAACGCTTCGACCCGCCAGCCTATCGCGCCCCGGCAATCACCCTGGCAAGCGCCGCCACACGCCCGCCATCCACCCGGTTCGCCACTTTCCCGTGCAATTTGAGAGAACTGCCGACAATCACCCCATCCACCAGGCGCAGATACTCGGCCACGTTCCCCAGAGTCACTCCGCTGCCGACGAACAACCGGGCCCGCGGACAAGCTGCGCGCACCCGGCGCGCGGCTTCCAGGTCCGTTGGCTGGCCGGTGCCGGCGCCGGAGAGGATCAGTCCATCGGCCAGGCTGCGTTCCAGCGTGTCGCGGGCGGCGGTCTCTATGGGCATCGGCGCCAGAGGCACGGCGTGTTTGACGTGAACATCGGCCAGGAGGGCCACGCCCGGACATAACTCACGCCTGCTCCTCAGCGTGTCGAAGGCGCGGCCTTCGATGACGCCTTGATCCGTCAGCATCGCGCCGCAGTGGACGTTGACGCGAATGAAGCTGCCCCCGCACGCCGCGCACAGGCCGAGGGCGGCGCGGGCGTCATTCCGAAGCACGTTGAATCCGACGGGAAGCTTCACCGCGGCGCGCACGGCCGCGCCCGCGGCGGCCATCGCCGCCACGGTTTCGGGCGGCACGGCATCCTTCGTGAACGGTGCGTCGCCAAAGTTCTCGACGATCACCGCGTCGGCTCCGCCTTGCTCGTAAGCCCGCGCGTCCGCCGCAGCCCGCGCGATGAGTCCTCGCATCTCTCCGCCCCACCGCGGCGAGCCGGGCAGCGGCAGCAAGTGCACGACTCCGATGAACAGCTTCCGCTTCGCGGAAAACAGCGACGGCAGCGCTGCCTGACCTCGTTGTGCTTTCATGATCCGAATCCAGTCTGCGCGACAGCGCGCGCGGAGCGACGCGCCCTACCACGTTCGCCCCGCCGTTTATGCAATCTTGCTGCGAAAGCGCAGTGCGCAAAGCGCAAACAGTCCCGCGCCCATTCCCGCCAGCGTGGCGATGTGCTGCCAGAACTCCCCGAGGCCGGCGCCCCGAAGGACGATCGCCCGCAACAGTTCGATGAAGTAGGTCGTCGGCAGGCACGAGCCGATGGCCTGAAAGATCCACGGCATCGTCTCGCGCGGAAAGATGAATCCGCTGAAGAACACCGACGGCATGATGAACACCATCGTCATCTGAAGCGCCTGGATCTGGTTCTTGGCCTGCGTCGAAACGAGCAGGCCCAGGCTCAGGAGCGAGAAGATGTAAAGCAGCGTCGAGACGTACAGGGCCGTGAGACTCCCGGCAATGGGCACGTCGAACACGAACCGCATGATGCCGAACAGCCCCGCGGCCATCCCCATGCCGATGACCAGATACGGCGTGAGCTTGCCCAGCATGAGCCCCCATCGCGACAGCGGGCTGACCAGAAGTTGTTCGAGCGTGCCGCGTTCGCGTTCCCGCACGATGCTCATCGCCGTGGCGAACGTCGTCGCGATTTGCAGCACGACGCCGATGACGCCCGGCACGAAAAAGTTCGGGCTGCGCATGGCTGGGTTGTAAAGCACCTGCGGGCGAATCTCGATGGGAATGTTCTTGCGCCCGGTCTGCCCGAGCAGCACGACCAACGACTCGCGAAGCGTGACAGCCATCGCCGTGTTCAACGCCTGCAAAGCCATCGTGGAACTCGAGCCGTCAATGAGCACTTGCACGCGCGCGGTGCGGCCGGCGCGCAGCTCGCGGGTGAAGCCGGGCGGGATTTGCACGCCGATGCACGCACGGCCCTGGCGCAGGAACGCGGCCAGCTCGGTCACACTCTGGACCTCGCCGGCGACGCGGAAGGTTTCCGTGTTCACGAGGCGATCGACCAACTGGCGGCTCTCCACCGTGCGGTCCTCGTCGAGGAGGACCGTGGACATGTGTTTCACGTCATTGTCCAAGGCGTAGCCGAAGGCGATCATCTCGATGAGCGGCGGGAAGAACATGAAGAACAGGGTCATCGGGTCGCGCAGGACCACGATGAATTCCTTGTAGAGTATGGCGTTAAAACCGCGGAATGGGGATTTCATCGGAAGGGCGAATGACGAATGACGAATGTCGATTGGGAGGCGATGCCGGGATTGCGAAGGGGATGCGACGGCACAAACGTCGCCGGGTCAATTCGCCACTGGCGATGGCTCAGGCCCGTTACAGGCGAATGTTTCGGTTGACTCACTGGATCTGCCCGCCGTTTTGCCGGGCCGTCAATGCCACGAACACATCTTCCAACGAGGGGCCGATGGGGTGGATGTCGGCGCGCGGGATGCCGGCGCGGGCGAGTTCGTCCCGGAGGGCTTGTTCCGGCAGCGCCTGTTCGACGAGCAGGTGCATCGACTGTCCGAAGACGGTCGCGTTGCGCACGCCGGGCAGCCGGCGCAGGGCTTGCAGGCCGGTGGTGACGTGGTCGCAGGTGATGTCGAGGCGGCGCGTGCCGGGCGGGTTGACGACGGGCAGCGCCTTGAGGTCGTCGGGCACGCCGGAGACGACGAGCTTCGACATGTGGATGTAGCCGACGTGGGAACAGCGTTCGGCTTCGTCCATGTAATGCGTGGTCACGAACAGGGTCATGCCGAGGCTGGCGAACTCAAAGAGCAAATCCCACAACTCGCGCCGGGCCACGGGGTCGATGCCGGCGGTTGGCTCGTCCAGGAACAGGACCGCGGGCTTGTGGACGAGCGAGCAAGCCATCGCCAGGCGTTGGCGCCAGCCGCCGGAGAGCAGGCCGGCGCGGCGTTTCAGATAGGGCTCAAGGTGGGTCAGAGCGATCAGTTCGTCACGCCGTTGCGCCAGCGGGGCGCCCCGCAGACCGTAGAGTCGTGCGTAGAAATTGAGGTTCTCGGTGGCGGTCAGTTCGTCGTACAGCGAAAATTTCTGGGACATGTAACCGATGAGGTTCTTGAGGTCGTCGGCCTGTTTGGCCACGTCGAATCCGGCGATGCGCCCGGTGCCGGCGCTGGGTTGGAGCAGGCCGCAGAGCAGGCGGATGACCGTGGATTTGCCCGAGCCATTCGGACCAAGGAAGCCAAAGATGGAGCCTTTTGCCACGCTGAAGCTCACCGCATCGACGGCCGTGAAGTGACCGAAACGCTTGGTCAGACCGATGCATTCGATCATCACGTTGTAACCTTGTAACTCATTCAACCCTTTCCCCTCCCCCCGGCATGTTCGGAAAAATCACGTCGGCGGACATGCCGGCCCGCAACTCGGCGCTGCTCAGGCGCACCTTGACGCCGAAGACTTGTTTGAGGCGTTCGCCGGGGGTCTGGACGTTGCGCGGCGTGAATTCGGCAACGCGGTTCACTTGTTCGACAACGCCCTCGAACTCTTTGGACGGAAACGAGTACGCTTTCACGCGCACTTTCTGGCCGACGTGAACCTGCGCAAGCCACGGCTGCGGGACATAGACCCGGACCCACAGGTGGTCCATGAGCAGCAACGTGGCGATTTCCTGATTCGGCGGCAGCACGTCGCCGACCTTTGCCTCCAGCACCTCCAGCACGCAGTTGGTCGGCGCGGTGATTCGCATCTCACTCAAGTGAGCGTCGAGTTCCGCAAGTCGCGCGCGGGCCTGTGCGATGCGCTCCGCGCGCGTGCCAGCCAGCAGCAGGTCGAAGCGGCTGCGCGCGGCGGCGGCGCTTTTCTCCAGCGCGGCGACACGGCTGGTCGTGCGGTCGCGCTCCGTCTCGGAAATCACTTTCGAAGCGATCAA
This sequence comes from uncultured Bifidobacterium sp., assembly GCA_964652165.1. Classification (GTDB taxonomy): domain Bacteria; phylum Verrucomicrobiota; class Verrucomicrobiia; order Limisphaerales; family JADJPG01; genus DASTLJ01. The sequence goes on along the minus strand of CAZZAQ010000069.1, from coordinate 1,471 downwards.
TTCGCGGCTGCGTTTATCCTCGAGGCGTGCCAGGTCCAGCTCCGCGACGAGCGCCTGCCAGTCGTTGCTCGCGGCGGTGATTTCCTGCGGGCGCGGCCCGGCGAGCCATTCGTCGAGCGTGGCGGCGGCCTGGGCGCGCATCGCGCGCAGTTCCCCGGCGTCGAGTTCGGCGATGGGCTGGCCGTTGGTGAGCAGATCGCCTTCGCGGGCGAACAGCCTTTCCACGCGCCCGCCATAACGCGAGGCCACGTGGACCTCGTCGGTCTCAATTGTTCCGGACACCGCTTCCGGGCTTGAAGGTCCCCGACAAGAGTCGGCCAGAAGAAGCAAGCCTCCGAACAGGACGAGTAAAGTCGCGTAACGCACTGCGGCCGACGCTAACAGCGGGCGACGGGAGGTTCAACACAACCGACGAAGCCGTCGTTCCTCGCCTTGCAGCCGTACTATCACACTTTGCAAAGTGTGATAGTGCCACTCTACCGACGCAGCCGTCATTCCTCGCATCCCGGGAGCGGGCCCGACCTGGGCATTGCACGCCTGATGAGGCATCACGAATTGCGACCCCCGAGGAGCATCGCGGCAGCGGTTCCGTCCAACCTGTCGGCCTTTGTGCCCAACATCGCGGTATTGCGCGCGGCCCGAGGCTCGACCATAACAACCGCATGAGCGGCAGCCGCCGACGTGAGGAGGCGGATTCTTTGAGCCTGGGAGAGGGTTCGGTCCGCCTCCTCACGTCGGCGGCTACGTGCCGCACCGCTGAATCTATGAAAATAGTTTCCTTAACCCTGATCCTGCTGTCGCTCTCGCAGGCGCCCCTGCCCCTGCGCGCCGCGTCGCGCGAGGCGCAATGGAAGGCCGTGGATGAGGCCGTGAACAAGGGCCTTCCAAGAACTGCGATTACGAACCTCGATTTTATCCTCGCCGGCGCGCTCCGGGACAAGGCCCACGCAGAAGCCGCCAAGGCCATTGCGAAGAAGATCGTTCTCGAAGGAAACATCCAGGGAGACAAAGCGGAGGAAAAAATCACGCGGATGGAGGCGGAGCTGGCCAAAGCGCCCAAGGAGGTCGTGCCGTTGCTGGATACGCTCCAGGCCATTTGGTACTGGCATTACTTCCAGAACAACCGCTGGCGTTTCGTCCAGCGCACGGCGACGGCCGGCCCGCCAGGCAAGGATTTTACGACGTGGGACCTGCCGCGGCTCTTCGCCGAGATCGACAAGCAGTTCACCAAGGCGCTGGCGGGCGCGGACACCCTCAAGCGCACGCCGGTATCGGCTTTCCGGGATTTCCTTCAGCCGGGCAACACCCCGGAGGCGTGGCGGCCGACGCTTTACGATTTCATCGCCCACGAGGCGCTGGCGTTTTACTCGTCGGGCGAGCAGGCCGGAGCGAAGGCGGAGGATGCGTTCGAGATTTCGGCAGACAGTCCCGTCTTCGGCGCCGTGGAGGAATTCCTGGCGTGGAAGCCGGA
>CAZZAQ010000068.1:2631-11518 GCA_964652165.1 uncultured Bifidobacterium sp. | reverse complement strand
GCTGCATCGAGATCCTCGGCCCGCTCGGCGTGTCGCAGGAACACCTGCTCGAGATCAAAATCCGCTTCTGGCGTTGTGCTCATGTAATGGCGGCGCGGCGCGGGCATGGGTTGGATGCGCGGGCCGAAGCAATTCCAGCAAGAGCATGAGGAGTCGGCGGCCGGATTGCAAGCGCGGGGTGTGGCAACAGTTCCTGGAATTCCTCTGGACAAACCACCGCTCGAACTCACTACCCTGACGCCGCCTTGACAAAAGAAATGACTGCCTCACCGCCGAAGCGCTTCGCGGTGGGTCCCCGCCCGGCGGCGGCACTCCTGGCGGGGTTGCTCGCGTTGGCCGGCTGTTCCAGCCCGGGGGCGCGGCGGGGGGACGACCCGTTCCCCTATCGCCTGGCGCGGAACGCGGAGCGCGCCACACCCGGCGCCGCCGGCCCAACGCTGCGCCTTGATTACGGCGACGATTCGCCGGGCAATCCCATCGGCGCTTTCATGTATTTTGTGCCGCTGATTTCACCAGAGCCGGTCTCAGTCCACGAGAGCACCGGCAACGCGCAGCGGGCGCGGGTGATCAGCGCTACGCGCCGGTTCTCTCCCGGCGTCTTCTCGACCGAATGTGAGTTCAGCATTACCGGCGACGGCGCGCACCGGAACATTTTCGACCACACGGACAACGTTCACCGTCACGAGCGCCAGCTCAGAGCGGGCAACGCAATTGAACGGGTCCTGCAATACATTTCCATCCAAGGTCCGGGCCGCGGACTCATCGAGGTCGAAGGCGTCGTGACTGGACGCGTGGCGACCGTCACGGAGGCCCGGCTGCGATTCAACGCTCATGGACAGTCCAGTCCTGTGACCATTGGATTGGCCGATCTCCTGTATCGGGATGGCTCGCTTTGCATCACCAACGAGATCGTGGCCCGGGTCAACACTTTGGGGTTTCGGAAGTTCCCAGGCCGGCCGCGGATGGCCGTGACCGTTTCCAGCTTTTGGCAGAGGCTCAAGGGCGGCGTCACCGGAACGCTGGCCAATTTCTTCATCAAGCCTCTCCCCGTCGAGTCGGCGGGCAACGACGCGATGCTCGATTTCGGCGCCGCACTGGCGGGCAAGGAAACCCAGTTCACCTTCCCGCGCGCGCGAAATCTTCGCGCCGCGAGCGGCACGCGGTGAGGGAAGAGGGACAAGGGTCGAGCTCGCGGGACGGATCGGTCGGATCGGTCGGATCGGTCAAATCGTCAAACCTTGGAACTCCGTACCACTGAATCCACGCCTCACCGCTTTGCCGGTTTCACGGGCGCTGCTTTGCCTGCGGCTTCGAGTTTCTTTTTGAGTTCGTCGAATTCCTTCCGCAACTCCTGGTTCTCCCGCTGTAACTTCAAGAGGTCGCCGCGGAGCGAGCCGAGTTCGGCCCCGGGCTTTTTCGCGTCGCGGAGCGCAGCCAGCGATTTCTCGGCGATGTCACGTTCGCGGCTTTCCTTGGGGAGCGAAGCGAATTTTTCCAGCACGCCCATCGCCTTCGGATCGCCGAGCGTTCCGAGGCCTGCCAGAGCCGCGTGCTGCACGCGTTGCTTCGGGCTGTTCACGCGAGCGACCAGGAATTCGCGCGCGGATTCCTTCTTCTCCTCGTTGCGCGCCAGCCACGCGAGCGTTTCGAGCCCGCGGGTGAAAACGGGCGTCGGCCAGTTCGCCTCATTTTCCCGTAACGTTTCCAACAACGGCGCGATGAAGCCCGGGTCGTCCTGAACGCGAATCGCCGCCAGCGCGCCGTTCGGCAGCGAGGCGCGATAGGAGTCCGAGCGAAGAAACTTCAGCAACTCGTCGTGGACCTCCGGCGTGTGGTGGGCGCCCAACCCGCCGATGGCCGCCGAACGGATGTCCGGATTCTTGTCCTCGCGCGCCAGCCGGAGCAGAGCGTCGCGGCTCGGTTCACGGTAGAAACCGGCGAGGTCCAGGGCGAGTTGCCGGCGCACGCGGGCGTCGGGCTGCTTTACCGAAGCCACGAGCGCCTGCAGCGCCTCGTCGGTCCCCACGGCGCGGATCGCTTGCGAAGCCGCGATGCGCACGCCCCAATAGGGGTCGTTGTTCAGCGTGTGCTTCAGTTTTTCCAACGCCTCCTTTTTCCCGCTCAACAGCTCGACCGCGATGAGCCGGCCGATCATGTCCTTCGAGTCGGCGAGTTGTGCGAACAACATCGGCGTGGGTGGAGTGAACGAGACCTTCGCCAGCAACGCCAGCTCCGGGTCGAGCCGCACGATCTCCGGCGCCTCCGGCAGCGGGAAGTAGAAGTCCTCCGCCTTCTCCTTCACGCGAAGTTGCCGGTCCACGCGGCCCGACTTGCCCTGGAAGCGCACGGTGAGCGGCACGTTGAAGAGGAGCACGTCGTCGCTGAGCTTTTGGTTCTGCGCCACGGAGAGTTTCGCGAGCCTGGCGCGCTCGTCCCACGAGTAATTCACGCCCAACTCCGGGTGGTGCGCGTGATAGACGTATTGATCGAAGAATTGGTCGAAGCTCCGGCCGCTGAGTTCCTCGAACACCTTGCTGAAGTCATCCGTCGTCGCGTTGCTGAACGCGTGGCGCTCCAGGTAGGTCTTCATGCAGCGGCGGAACAGGTCTTCGCCCAGCTCGCTGCGGAGCATGTGGAGGATCCACGCGCCCTTGGGATAGGCGTGAAAGCCGAACTGTTCCTCCGGGTTATTGAAGTCGCGGCGCACGATGGCGTTGGTGTCGTTCGGAACATTGATGAAGCCTTTTGCGGACTGGTACATGCCGTAGAGCAATTCGTCGCGCCCTTCCTTTTCTCCTTCGTAGAGGTGCTCATAGTAGGTCGCGAAACCTTCGTTCAGCCAGAGATGGCTCCAGTCCTTGCACGTCACAAAATCGCCGAACCACTGGTGGGCCATTTCGTGGGCGACCAGTCCACGGCTGGTCCCAAGCTGCTCGGACTCGTCGCGGTGCAGCGTGCGGTCGGTCAGGACAGTCAGCGACGTGTTCTCCATCCCGCCCCAGGTGAAGTCGTCGACCACGACCTGGAAATACTTCGCCCACGGATACGGCACGCCGATTTCCTTCTCAAAAAAATCCATGATCTCCCGCGTCTCCTTGAAAGAGTTTTTTGCCTGCGCGATTTGCGAGGCCGGAGTGTAAAAGGCCAGCGGCACGTCGCGATGCCGGTCTTCGATGCCCTTCACGTAGCCGGCGACCATCGCGATGAGATAGTTCACGTGCGGCTTGTTCTGCAACCAGCGCACGGCCACCAAACCTGTCGACGCGTCCTTCTCCTCGCCCATTCGCCGGCCATTGGCGAGCACCGTCATGCCTTCGGGCACGCGGCAAATAATCTCGCTGGTGAACTTCTCGTTCGGCGCGTCGAAGCCCGGAAACCAATGTCGCGCCTCCAGCGGTTCGCCTTGCGTCCACAGGTGCGTGTCCTCCGGCTTGTAACCCATCTCCGGCGTGCGGAAGTAAACGCCCCGCTTCGGTTCGGCGGAGTAGTCAATGGTGACGCTCGCCTCGCGGTCCGCCGGAATCGGCTTGTCGAACGTGACGATCACCTGCTTGTCCGTCGCCTGCCAGCCCAGGATTTTTTCCGTCGCCGTGACCGCTCGCACGCGCAAGTCCACGCCGTCGAGCTTGAGTTCGTCGAGCGGCCTGGCGATGGGCTTGAAGCGCAGCACCACTTTGCCGGAGATGGTGCGCGCCTTGAAATCCGGCGTTACGTCGAGCGTCAGATGGAGGATGTCGATTTCGCGGCTCGGGGCGTACTTGCGATAGTCCGGCGAATCGGCCGCGGCGAACAACGCATGAGCCCGGGCGCAGTGCAGCGACTCGGACTCGGCGGCCAGCGGCAGGGTGAAGGTGGCGGACCAGAACGCGGCGTGGAGGATCAACTTCATCTTCATGGTGTCAAAAGCGCGGCGTTTTTAACACACGACCCGAGCGCGACGGAAGCCCGGATGGGCGCCTCGCGACAGGCTGGGCTTCTTGACACTGCCCCCGCACTTCTCCGACTCGGAGGCGCAGGAGCAGGGAGTTCTCTCCCGGAGGGAGAACTGAGAATAGCCCGGCAGTTCACTGCCGGGTTCCCATTCGCCAGTCCACAAGTCCCGAAGGGACGGTCGAATCCACCGAATGTCATGCGTCTGTGCATGTTCCCATTTTTGTGGCAGTGATTCAGCCGTCCCTTCGGGACTCAATGCCGCTATTCCATAGTCCCACCCTTGAAAGGGTGGGCTATTCTCAAATCTCCCTCCGGGAGAGAACTCCCCGGCCCTCCCCGCTTCTGCGTCGCGGGAAGAGGGAGAAATCGGGGGCGGTGTCAAGATGCGCTCCGTGGCTCCTCGCGGTTCAAATAAGTTTCGACCGCGCGCGAGCGTCGCCCTCCCCGATCATCTCTCGACGACCCAAATGTTGCGGTAGAAGACAGGGTTGCCGTGGCCTTGAAGCTGGATGGGCCCGGGGGTCGGGCTTTCGGGCTGTCCGCCGCCGGTCGTGCCGGGGATCTCGAACTTGTCGTGGATCACGACGCCGTTGTGCCTCACGGTGGCGACGGCGTTCTTCGTTTTCTTGCCGTCGGCGCCGAACTGCGCGGCAGTGAAATCGATGTCGTAGGTCTGCCAGACCAGCGGAGGGAAGCACATGTTCACGGCCGGCTTGGCCTTCGTGTAGATGCCGCCGCACTCGTTGTTCTCGCCCTTGAGGCCGAAGCTGTCGAGCACCTGCACTTCGTAGCGGTCCTGCAAGTACACGCCGCTGTTGCCGCGGTCCTGGCCACGGCCGAGCGGTTTGAACGGGAGTAGGAATTCGCAGTGCAGGCTGAAACTCTGGTAGGACTTCTTGGTCTTGCAACCGGAGGCCAGAAGACCGCGGTCGTCGAGGTGGCCGCCGGCCCAGGCGTCCGCAGTGCCGCCGGTGTCGAAGAGCAGGGTGGCACCGGCGGGGGGCTTCGCGCCCATCGTGGGGCTGGTGCGGGAGGTTTTCTTCATCGTCCACGGGCCGCCGTCCGCGGTGCTGATGCTCAGGGCGCCGGCGGCGAGTTCGGCCTTGAAGTCGTTCGGGCCGGCGAAGGCAATCTTGTCGCCGTCGCGTTTGCCTTCGGCCTGGCTCCTGGTTTCCTTGTCCCAGCCGGAGCCGGGCAGGCCGCCCTTGTAGGTGACGAGCCGGAATTTGTCTTCGCCGAGGGCGATGACTTGCGCGCCGCCCCAGTCGTTGAGGAACTCGCCCTGGTCGGCGTAATCGCGACCGGCGGTTTCGACGGTGAGGTAGGTCTCGGCTTTAGGCTTGGGCGCGGGCTTGGCGGGGTCGGCCTTGGGCTTGTCCGCCTCGGCGGCGGTGAGGTGAACGGCGGTGAGAAGAGTGGTGAGGAGGAGGATGGATTTCATAGGTTAGAATGAGTTGGCTGTGGGTCAGGACATTCGGCGGCGCGTCAGTAGACGTCGGAGATCTCGCACCCCGTGCAGGATGCGGAAGATTTCGACGCCATCACGAATCGGGCGGTAGAAGACGACGTAGTCCCGAAACTCTGGAATCCTGAAGCTGCGGAGTCCTGGTCGTCGCTGGAAGTGCCGTTCACGGCCGAGACGCGGATGGCCGGCCAGAAGCTCGTAGGTCTGTTGCGCCGCGGCACGGAAGCGCTCGGCGGCATCAGGATTCTCCGTAGCGATATAGCGGCCGATGGCAACGAGGTCACGGAGGGAAGCGGGCTTCCTGAGCACCCGAGTCATGCGGCCTTTTTGCCGGTCTTGCCGGACACTTGCCGGCGCACGTCGTCCCAATCCTTGGCCGTCATCGGAGCCGATTTTTCGGCATCGGCTTCGGCGATGAGGTCCTCAAGGTCGGCAGGCTCCCGCTGTTCGACGCGCTCCATGATGCGAAGAGCTTCACGGATAATTTCGCTGGCGCTGGCGTAGCCGCCGCGCTTGAGTTTGCGGCGGACGTATTGGTCGAGATGGGGCGTGAGCGAGATAGTCATGCCTACAGCGTAGGGAGGGGGCTCAAGTTGTCAATCGCCCTCGCGGTCGCTCCAACACCGAACTAGTAAACCACGGATGACACGGATGACACGGATGAAGTGGAACTTCCGGTCGGTAATCCCTCAATCGATCTGGGCCGAAACTCATGGGTGAAAGGTCTGGATGGAAGGCCTTTCTCATCCGTGGTATCCGTGAAATCCGTGGTTCCCATTTCGGAGTGCAGGCTCACTTCGCCGCCGCCACGCTCGCGCCGCCCATTTTGTGGATCGTCGCGTAGATGTCCTGGCTGATCGCCGTGCCGTCTGCGGCTTTGAGGTTGAGCTTGACCTTGACCTGGTTCGCCGGGCGCAGGCCGGGGATTTCGAGAGAGATGGCGCGGCAGTCGGCGGAGAGCCTGGCCGATTTCACATCGAGTTTGTCGTGCGTCTTGAGCCTCGGATCGGCAACCGAGTATTCCTGCGAGCCGTAATTGGCGCTGTAAAGGTAGTTCCACGTTTCCACGGCGTAGTTTGCCACGTCGGCCGCGGCGTCCGAATCGAGCGGGTTCGGGAAGACGAGTTTGAGCCCGTTCTTGAGGGCGTGGAATTCGACGGGGGTGTGGACGGGCTTGCCGGTGTAACGCACGCGGTAAAATCCGCCGTCCTTCGTGCCGTCGGTCTGCCAACCCCGCACGCCGCAGAGATAGACCTGGCCGTCCTTCGGATTGATGCGCCCGCGCATGAGACCCGTGCTGAACTTGAGCGGGAATTTCACCATCGCCGCTTGCGTGACGCCGTCGATTTCCTCCTGCATGACGTGGAACAGCGTGCCTTTGCCGTAGCTCATGAAGAGGAGATGATTCTTGAACGGCCCCCATTTGTCAGTGGTGACCCACACCTGCCCGCCGCCGGAATTGTCCATGTTCTTGGGCAGCCAGCAAATGGGCTGATCGTAGGCGATGGGCATGGGCGCGTCGCCGTCGTAGGCGCGCACCTTGAGCGCGGCGCGGGCTCGCGGGTCGCTGGGGTTGAGGGTCAGATTCGTGCCGTCGCGCGTGAGGGTGAGGTCCCGCTGGGCGGCGGGCGTCATCCCGTAGAAGCCGCCGGGCTTGACGAGATTCAGCTTGCTGGCGGGCATCCAATGGCCTTCGTTGTCGCTCACGGTGATTTCGTCCCGCGGCCCAATGGCGCTGCCGTTGGGCGCGCGGAAGCCGGTGGCATAAACCTCCATCGCGCGGCCGTCTCTCGAAACCTTCAGGAGCGTGCCCTGGTGCGGCGAAGTCACGTCCGGCGGCCACGGCGAGCTTTTGAAGAAATAGAAATCACCGCGGCTGTCAGTGTGCAGATCCAGACAGAACTCGTGGTAATTGGAGGTCGCGACGGAGTCGTTGTTGAAGTTTTCGTAGAAGTCGGCTTCGCCGTCGCCGTTGTCGTCATGCAAAATGGTGATTTGATCACGGCCGAGGACATAGACCTTCCCGTCAACGACCTTGAGGCCGAGTCCCTGGAAAATGCCGGTGGCGAAGCGCCGCCACGTCAGCTTATCGAGCGCGGCGTCGAGGCCGGAGACAATCCACACGTCGCCGTGAAACGTGCAGACCGCCGCGCGGCCGTCGGGGAAGAAGTCGAATCCGCCGAAGAAGGCGCGGGTGCCCCACTGGTTCGTCAGGTTCTCGCTGATCGTGTCCACCACGTACGGCCCGTCACCGCCGCTGGTGGCGAGCGCGCCTTGCGTCACGACTGGACCCTTCCAGCGCGCCGGGCCGCCCTTGTCGAGCTTCATCAAGTCGGGGAGTTTGGCCGGGCCTTTGATCAATTGGGCGAATGTCTGTTCGTCGATCTCGCCGGCCTTCGCCAAGAACACCTTGAAGGTCGCGGGCTTCTTCAAGGCCGGCAGCTCGAGCCAGAAGCCACCGGGTCGCGCGTGCCATGAGGTGTTGGCAGGCGCGTCGAGCATCGCGGCAATGACGCCCGCACCTTTCTCATCGAGAAATGTGGCCGCGCTCCGCTTGGTCGGACTGCCGAGGTCATTGGCGTACGCGTTCAAGTTCAAGGCGCCCGGCTGATCGCACAGCAGAAGTTGCAGCGGCCGATCCGATCCGCTGACGTGAAACGTCCGGGTAAAGACGACCTTGTCTCCGTGTTGTTCCACCCCCGGCAATTCAAGCACCGTCATGTCGCCCACGGTGTAGGAAAGCACGACCTGCCGACCGTGCAGATACAGCCCGCGATACTTCGCCCATTTCGACGGCAACGGCCCCTGCTTGTTCGGTCGCGGGTCGTCGAAGCTCCCATCGCCTGTGGCCCAGCCCGGCCCGGGCTTCGTGCCGAACACTGGCGTGCCCGCGACTTCCGGCGGCTGCGGATGGCTGATCTCTCTCATGTAGTTCCCAAACATGAGGTAATCTCCCGTCCACGCGAGCGACACGCGCATCAAGTCCGTGTCGTAACAGATGAACGCGTTCTTCTCCTCGTTGAGCGTCACCACGACGCCTTTCATCGTCACGTTGTCGCCTGGGAACCTGGCCCTGATTGTGCCGGAGAAACACGGGCCTCGGTCAGCGACGTCGGATTCCGCGGCGCAGGCCGCGAGGAGGAGGGACAGGAGGCAGCCGAGGGCTGCCAGTGTTCTCTTCATGGTCGTCAAAGTGTGCAATCGGCCTGCGGGTGTCGGTTGTTTGAGCCGGGATAGACGTGCCGAACTTGCGGCGAATTCAGCCGCTCCTCTCCTATCGCATGTCGGCGAGAAACGGCAGTTCCTTCCGATACGCCAGCAGCGCGGCGAGGTCCATGTCCGCGCTGATGACCTTCTCGCCATCGCCCGCGTCGGCCAGCACGTCGCCCTTGGGACTGACGATCAGGCTGCGGCCGTTGTAATTGAGCTTGGGATCTTTGCCACAGCGGTTGCAGCCGGCGACGTACGCCTGGTTCTCGATGGCGCGGG
>CAZZAQ010000068.1:0-2621 GCA_964652165.1 uncultured Bifidobacterium sp. | reverse complement strand
CCCAATGCTCGATGCGGGCCACCGGCCAGCTTGCGATGCAGGTGAGGAGCTGCGCCCCGCGCCGCGTTGCCGCCCGGAAGTGCTCCGGGAATCGCAGGTCGTAGCAGATGAACGGCGCGACCGCGAATCCAGCCCAGTCAAAAATGACCGGCTCGTTCCCGGCCTGATATGCCGCCGTTTCGCCGCCGATGGTGAACGTCTGAATCTTCGCGTAGCGCGCGATCTCGCGGCCCTCCGGCGAAAAGACCACGGCGAGATTGCGTCCCCGGCCCTGTGCCCCCGCGCCCAGCACGCCGCCGAGTGTGAACACGCCCAGTTCGCGCGCCAACCCCGCCAGGAACTGCTCCGTCTGCCCGCCCGGCTTCTCGGCGAACGGCGCGGCGTTCATGGTGAAGCCGGTCGCAAACAACTCCGGCAGCAGCACCAGAGAACCGCGCTCGGGTTTGGCCGCCGTCAGGAGCGAGCGGGCCTTGGCGAAGTTCGCCTGTTTATTCTCCCAAGTCAGGTCGAGTTGGCAGCAGTAGATGGTCATCGGAGAATTTAGTGATCAGTAATCAGTAATCAGTATTCAGTATTCAGTATCCAGTGAACCGTATTCAGCATTCATGCATCCGCAGCGCGGCCCTGATTACTGAACGCTGAATACTGATTACTGAAAGAACCCTCCTCCGTCACTCTCGAATAATCGCCGCCGGGCCACGAGGCTGTTACTTCGATTCCTCCTTGCTCGCGGGCGCCTGGGCGGCGACTTTCTTTACGTCCTCGGCCGGCAGAATCATGCCGGTGAATCCAAGGTTCTGCATGTTGAGCGAGAACATGCCACCGCCACCGCCGCCGGACTTGAGGCTGCGCATCACGAACAAACCGACGAGTTTTCCGTCCGGCGTAAAGGCGGGGCAGCCGAAGCCGGTCATCGCGATGTCGCCGCCCGGCACGTAAAAGAGGCGGGGCTTCTTCACCACGGCAGTGATGCGTCCAATCGCCGCGCCGTGGGCGCGCCCCGTGACTTTTCCCAGCCGATTGATGGCGAGAACCTCGTCCAGCACGTCCACCTTCGCACTGTTTGTCAAGTCGAGCGCTGGCCACGGCGTGGCGGGTTTGGACTTGGGGCGGATGAAGGCAAGATCAAGGTCCTTGTCGCGGAGCACAATTTCGGCGGGCAACTCCGTGCCGTCATTGCCCAACAGCTTCACGTCCGTCACTTCGCTTTCCATCTTGAATTTGGCGCCCTCTTCACCCTCACCGCCGAATCCGCCGATGCTGCTCATCATCCCTTGCATCACGCTGGTGGGATCGGTGCTCGACAGCGCGACGGCAGTCAGGCCCGACGGATCAATGACCGTGCCGGTGATTTCCTCCTTGGACTCGCGGGCATCGGCGCCCCCCAAGGCGCCCAGGCCGGGGATACCCATCTTGGTCTTCACGACAAGCTGGACGGTGACGACGCTGGCCTGGTGTTTCTTGAACACCTCGCGCCCTTTGGCGGCCAGATCTTGCGCGCCGCACGGGCAGGCGAGGGCAAAGCCGCACCACGCCGCGAGGATTGCCGGGAGTAGTTGAGTCTGTTTCATGGAATGATCTTTGAGTTTGGGGTTAATGATCAGGGCCACTTCGGTTCCAGTTCGAGAAACCGGGTGTGAATGCCGCGAAGGATTTTCAGCACCACGGACGGTTTTTTCGCCGCGGCAACCTTTTCCATCACGGGCCGCAGTTCGTCCACGTGTCGGACCGGTTGGCCATCAACTTCCAACACGAGGTCGCCCGCGTAGAGCTGGCCGAGCTCGGCCCAACTGCCGGACTTCACGTCTTCGATCAGCACCCCGGCCTGGTCCGCGGGCCATTGTTCCTCGGCCCGATCATGGAACGCGATGTCGCGGGCCAGGAACTCGAAGTCGTCGTTGCGGTATTTCTTCATCTCCCGGCGCAGTTGCGGCGAGCGGGCCAGTGCGACATTGACCGACAGCCGCTGCTTGCCGCGGACGATGCCCAGCTTGACGGTTGCGCCGGGGTCGTATTGCCGAATCAATGTCTCCAAATCCTCCTCGTGTTCGGGCGCATCCGCCGTGAGCTTCTCGTCATCGACGGCGACAATCAAATCGCCGGCCCGAAGCCCTGCGCTGGCCGCCGTGCTGTCGGGATACACCCGCGTGACGTAAAAGCCCTTGAGGCCCTCATCGCCAAACTGCCGGGCAATGTCCCGGCTGATGACCTGCGTCTCCACCGGCAGCCACGCCTTGGCCGCTTCGAGGCCGGGATCTTTCAACTCGCGCACGCCCAGCCCCACCACGGCGATGTGCCGCCGGTCCTTGCGATCGAACGTGGCCAGCACCGGCGTCGGCTCCTTCTTGCCCTCGGTGAGCCGGCGCGTGACGTCGATCAAGTCCTGCAAAGACCGGATCGGCTCGTCATTGACCCGCACTAATATGTCCTGCGACTGCACAGGCGGCTTGGCTTCGCCGGCCGGGCCACCGGGCCGCACCGATGTCACCATCACGCCGTCACGGTTCGGACGCTTGATCTCGCGGGCGAGGATCAAGGAAAGATTGCGCGCCGTCAGACCCCACTGCCGCAGTTCCTTCTGGCGTGGACGCAACTCTTCTCGCTCCGTCGGCGTGACGGAC
>CAZZAQ010000067.1:0-11531 GCA_964652165.1 uncultured Bifidobacterium sp. | reverse complement strand
GCCGCCGGCTTGCAGTGGTTCGCGGGCAGCCATTGCTGTGAAGACGGCCTTTGTCGGCCCGTTGTGCCCGGGCGCGCTTTGCGGTTAACTCCCGCCATGCGCGTGTTGATTGTCGGCTGCGGCTACGTCGGGCTCCCGCTCGGCGCCGAACTTGTGAAACAAGGCCACGAGGTCTTCGGCCTCCGTCGCAGCAGCGCCGCCAACGCCGAACTCACCGCCGCCGGAATTCATCCGCTCACCGCCGACATTACGCGCCCAAACGACCTCGCGAAACTGCCCGCGCCGTTCGAGTGGGTCGTCAACACCGTTTCCTCCAGCATAGGCGGCGCCGACGAATACCGCGCCGTTTACCTGGAGGGGACCCGCAACCTCATTGAGTGGCTCGCGCCGGCCCCGCCGAAGAAATTCGTCTATACCAGCAGCACCAGCGTGTACGCGCAAACCGACGGTTCGCTGGTCAAGGAAGACGCGCCGGCCGCCCCGCAAAGCCCCACCAGCCGGCTGCTCGTCGAAACCGAGTCCCTGCTGCTCCAGGCCGCCCGCGAGCGGAATTTCCCCGGCGTCATTCTGCGCGTGGCCGGCATCTACGGCCCCGAGCGCGGGCATCTCTTCCAACAGTATCTCCGCAACGAAGCGCGCATCGCCGCCAAAGGCGAACGGTTCCTCAACATGATTCATCGCGATGACCTGGTGACCGCCATCATCGCCGCGCTAAAGAGCGGCCGGCCCGGCCAGATCTACAACGCCGTGGACGACCAACCCGTCGCGCAAATCCATTTCTTCCGATGGCTCTCCGAGACGCTCGGCAAGTCGATGCCGCCTTTCGCAACACAGGAGGAACCCGCCGGGCGCAAACGCGGCTTGACCCACAAGCGCGTGAGCAATCGCCGGCTGAAGTCGGAACTGGGCGTGCAACTCAAGTACCCGACCTTTCGACAAGGTTACACCGCTGAGATCCTGCGGCTCGACCGCGCAGGGCTGCTCCGGATTGAGCCGAGGTTGGGCTGAATTTCTGGAGCGCGGGTCTCAGTTTCCTTGTACCTGCGACCGTGAGGTCGCGGGAGGGGGACATCAGTGGTTGGGCGTCGGCATCGATTTCGTTCCCGCTTGAGAATCCAGCCCGCGACCTCACGGTCGCAGCTACGCTAATCACACGCGGGTTTCCTGAGCCACGGCGTGTTGGAATGCGCAGTAACAAGCAACTTCCTCATTGTTTTCGCCCGGACACTTCGCTTACTTCTGGGCGCGGTCACGTGCGAGCATGAGCCAAAAAACGCTGGTCATCGTCCCCACCTTCAACGAACGCGAAAATATTCCGCCGCTCGTCGACCGGCTCATGCGCCTCCCCACGCCCGTCGAGGTGCTGGTCGTCGATGACAATTCACCCGATGGCACCGGCAAGCTCGCCGACGAAATCGCCGCGAAAAACCCGATGGTCCACGTGCTCCACCGCCAGGAGAAAAACGGCCTCGGCCGCGCCTACATCGCCGGGTTCAAATGGGCGCTGGAGCGCGACTACGAATTCATCTTCGAGATGGACGGCGATTTCTCCCACAACCCCGATGACATCCCCGCCTTCCTCAAGGCCGCGCAGGACGCCGATCTCGTGCTCGGCTCGCGTTATCGTAACGGCATTCGCGTCATCAACTGGCCGCTGCGCCGCCTCATGCTTTCGATGAGCGCGGCCAAGTACGTCCAGATTATCACCGGCATGCCCATCAGCGATCCGACCGGCGGCTATAAATGCTTCCGCCGCCGCACCCTCATGGCCCTCAACCTCGACGAGATTCGCTCCAACGGCTACAGCTTCCAGATCGAACTGACCCACAAGATCTGGCGCCAGGGAATGCGCATCGCCGAGACGCCGATCATTTTCACCGACCGCTTCCTCGGCTCCTCGAAGATGTCGCGCAAGATCGTCTGGGAAGCCCTCTTCATGGTCTGGCGCTGCTGGTTTCAGCACGGCCTGCGGCGCTGGCCGAAAAAGAAAAAGGAATGAAGCGGTCGGCTACGCACGAAGCACGCCAGGAAGCTGAAGCAACTGAGGCAGCATTGAACAGCTAAGGGGGCTGGTCGGGTGTGCATCTCAGTTTCTTGCAGTCCGTCGGAAACTTCTCATTAGCACCCGGCTTCAGCCGGGTGTGTTCGAGGGACGTGAACGAAAACCGTTTAAACGGTTTTCGTGCCCTCGGCGGAAGGGAAGCCGTTAAAACGGCTTGCCCCGCGCCTGCCCGAATCACCGGGCTGAAGCCCGGTGCTAATGAGAGTTGCAATAGAGTGGGACGCGCCCGCTGGTCGGCGCCAACAAATCGACTACTTCACCAGCGTGATGGCACAGGTAACGGATGTGCCGTTATGGAAGTAGTCGTAGCGAGATCCGAAGAGTGACACAAAAGAGGTTTCGGAAGTCTGATAGCCGGGAGCGGAGACTCGAATTGTGCCGTAAAGATGATGTTGGCAGGAACGGCCCGAAATGCCCGTTGCGCCGAAATGCGCAATGGCTTCGCAGCGGCCCTCCGAGTCGGTGGTAACTGCTTCCACATGAGAGCCGGGAACCTGCACCTTCGCGCCCACAACGGGGGTCTGGGTGTGCTGGTCGGTCACCCGCACTCGGACTGCGAGAGGAAAGCTCGACGAACTAAAACGCGCAGGAAGAAAGTTGGGAATCGCAATTGCGGCGAACAGGACGACGACGATCCCCGTGCAGACAAGGAAAGCTACACTCGGCCGTCTTCGATGCGAATCACTCATAGAGCTTCACGCCGCATACCATCGCATTCGCCACAGCCTCAAAAACACAGGCCGGAGCGTCGCCGCTCCGGCCCGTGAAGGTGATGAGGGCATTCTCGTCGTCACCGACGACTCTTTAAGATCGGAATCAAGCTATTCATCCCTGAATCTGTTCGAGAGCTTGATCCCTCGCGATGTCCCCTCCGCGCAGATGAATACTCGAACAGAAAATCCACTTTCCTGACTGAGGGCAGGTTCCGGCGACACCCGCTCGGACCGGGAGGCGCTCCTCAAGGCGCCCGACTGGCACCGTCGTTCCAATTCCACGTGTCACGCCAGCAGTCTTAGCAATGGCCGTGCCGCAGGCTGGCCAAGCACAGGTTCACAGCGGGGCGGCTTTCAGGATGCTTCGGCATACGAGTGTCCTTCCCGATCCAGTTTTTGGACAGACCCCCTATCCGCACGGCCATCCGCCAGACACCCAATTCCAAAAATGGGACACTTTCGGCCCAATGTGCCAGGCGAAAGCCCTTTTTTCAGCCCGCGAACGTTCGCTGGAACCGCGCCAACGCCCTCCACAGCACTCGATTGTCCATTTGCTGGACAATTTGAGACGCTCCGGAGCCACCGACGCCCAAAACGACCCGGCCAATGCGCGATCATCTCCATTCGCTGTCCGGAACCAGGACACTCCCGCTCCTGCAACGGCTTTAGACCGGAAAATCCTGCCACCTTTGCCTGGCAAAAGTTGCCGATTCCAGTAGCCAGTGATACGCAGGATTACGATGACCTGATCACTTTTACGTCGTAGCGCCGGCAGGCGGTCGCCGAAAGCGAGAATCTGGAAAAGAATTCCTTGCAAACGTAAAAATCAATAGTACTGTCACTCAAAACATCTACGTAAATGTCAACGACACCGCTACTCAGAGAAGCCGATGAGCCCCTCGGCCTGTTTTTCAGCCCCGGTCGGGCGGATCACCAGATTTTGAAGCAATTGCTCTCAGAAAATAAAGTCGGCTTCAACGGCGCAGTTTTTGATCCCTGCCACTGTTCTTTCCAAGAGGAGTTGAGGTCTGAAATGTGCCACCGAAATCTTGATGCGATTCTTGATACTCGAATGATGGAACTCGCAACCCCCGGCGGACATACACCTGCTCGTCGGAGCCTCCCTTGGGCCGATGCACAACCACATGTCCCCTCTGATTTTAGTGAAGCTCGGTGCGAGGCAATGGCCGCTTTGATTGCGGACTTCGTGGTGGAAAAGGGCTTTACGGCTGTACTCGCTCCATGTCATTTCCTCCGTGATGGAGCTCAGGATCCTTGGTTCAGAATTGACAAGCGCCTGACTTCTTTCCTCCGCCAGCGGTTGGATTCGAATCGTTGTCAAAATGTTGCGATTCACTATCCGCTGGCAGTTCCGATTCACAGGTTTCTGGATTCAACGTCTCGGTTCCGCATCAAAGAGTCGCTGGAAAGTCTCAATTTGAACTCGATCTGGCTGAGGATACATCCCTTCGGGAGTGACAGCGGGGATATTAGATTGCAGCACGTAATTCAGGCGTGCCGACAATTCCATTTCTTGCAGATCCCCCTTCTCGCTGAACGAGCCGGGATCCTCGGCCTCGCCTTGCTCGCATTCGGGGCAGTGGCGGGCCTGCAAAATGGAATCAGTAGCGGCGAATCCTTCGATTTTGGAGACCTAAAGCGACCACCAAAAACAGGACCGCCTTTTGGACGACCTGCGCGCATTTACGTTTCAGAATTAGGCGTGTTCCTGACTCGCAGTGAGGCCAGGCAGTTTTTCCAGAATCGAGGCCTCCGGCACTTCGCATGCCGTGATACCGCATGCTGCCACGATGGATACGAAAGCATGATTCAGAATCCTCGACGGCATTTTGCCTATCGCAGAATGGTTGAGGTTGCACTGCTTAACGGCGTGCCACCAAGCATGCGCCCATCGGAGTATCTTGACAGAATCCTTCGACCCGCAACAGACCACATCGGCAGAGCCTTATCGAGCACTCAACTGCCGGACTCGCTCAAGGCGAAGCTCGAGCGAGCTCGGCGAAAGCAAGATGGCTGGAGGGAAACGTTGGGGACAATGAGCCGATCGCCAACAAGTATTTCCGTACCCATCGAACGACGAATTAAGCGTGAGGTTGTTAGCGCCTAAAGAATAACTTTACGTATGTCTAACGCAATTGCTGACCGCATTCAGGTTATTGAAAAGGCATCCAGCTTGACAGCTCGGGAAGTGGCCCAACTTCTTTCCACTACCCCTGAGACTATTTCTCGATGGCGCGGCGGTAAAACAGAGCCGCAGCCGAAGCTGCGAGACAGCCTGCTCCAACTGGAGTGGCTAGTCACCGAACTAGGAGAATTGTATCCTCCGCAGCAGGCACACCTATGGCTCTTTTCACGTCATAAGTTGCTCGATGGAGACCGTCCAGTCGATCTTATCCAGCGGGGACAGACGGAGAAGGTTTTACAGATCATCGCTCAACTTAAGGACGGCGCCTACTCGTAGACTCACGAGGGTCTTGAACCACGACCAGAAAACCATCGAGGTGTTGGAAGCATTGCCTCCCATGTCGTGGAGCGGCACTGTTTTTCGGCACATGTTCGGTCAGTATTCGCCGGATCGAGAGAACCGCAGCGGTGCCAGGTGGAACCCGCCCGAAACGCCAGCTATCTATACGAGCCTGCAACGCGAGACAGCGCTCGCGGAAGCTGATTACTCGATCAGTTTGCAGCCTTTACGACCGCAAGCTCAGCGGTGGTTATACACGATTACTGTCGCATTGAGTTCCGTACTGGATCTCTCGAAATGGGAGTCCCTCAGCCGGATTGGCTTATCTAGAGAGTCGTTACTGTCCTTCGACTACAGTAGTTGCCAACGTATCGGCGGTGCCGTGGAGTGGCTGAAACATGACGGACTGTTGGTGCCGTCGGCCCGCGCGGAGGGGGTAAACCTGGTTATCTTTCCCCGACAGCAGACTCAAGACTACAGGTTCGAGGTTCTCGATTGCCAAGAAGTCCGATCAGCCGGATGACCCGGCACCATGGCCGTCACGCAACTTCTCGCATTGCGGGGATCGAGAAGAATCCCAAAAACGTGCCGCGCCTCTCTCGCAATTCTCTGGGCCTCGTGTTCCATGTCATGTTGCATGTACTGGATTGTTCGCTCGGCCGTGGGCTGGTTGTACCTCTCCACCGCTTCCTCCACCCCGTCATGGATGGGTTGCTTGAAATGGTCGAAGCCTTCACCCCGGCCATTGGACGAAGGTTTTTCGCGCTCGGCCACGTTGCCAATATTGCACCCCTTCGACGTTCGCACGGGCCACGACGCCCATGCGTCTGGCGTGAGTGTTGAACGCGGGATGGCGAAGGAAGCGACGAATGTATGCCGCTGCCTCGATATCGCTGACATCAAGCCAGCCCAGTCAGCCGGCCGTGGTCGTCGAGGAGCGCGGCCCGGGCCAAGCGGATGGTCTCGGAGATCGCTTCCCTGGTGACCCGTCCGGCCCAAGCTTTGACGAGGTCATCCCAGGATTCGCCGCGCTCGAGGGCGTCCAGCACCTGCCAAACCATGATGCGAGTGCCCTTGAACGTGGGCTTGCCATGGCAGATCAAGGGATCAGCCACGATGTGCTCGCCGAGTTCCACTCGTTTTCCTTTGCCGCTGGCTTTGGATTTCATGCCGTTGTTGCACATGGTGCTCGTTAAAGGACGCCTTTGCAAGCCGCGCATCCCACGACTATTCGCGTCCCTCGACACGTTTCGTGGAACTCGTCGCCCGCAAACACCCACCCAGAGCTTTTGCCAACGAGATTTGTAATACTCAATTCGCTGCAGGTTCATTCCTCGCCGGGATTCTCGATCCGTTCCACGAACACGGCGTTGGAGGATTTCCAGAAGCCGCGGTAGGTGCCCAGGAGAGTCTGCACGGAGTAATTGGTGGTGACGGTCATCGTCCACCACCAGCCGGGCTTGAGGACCGTGCTGCCGTGGCCCCAGACTTCGGCGCGGTGGTAGCCCAGCACATTGGCGTTGGTGCGCAGGAGCGCGCCGAATTGTTGCACCGGTTCGTCGCTCGCGATGGCTTCCCACTTGTCGCGTTCGCGAATGCCGCCGCCTTCCCGGGCCAGATGATCCTTGGTCCGCGACGACGGCGTCCAGAATTCCAGCCGTCGGGTGGCGGCCGCAAGAGTCGTCTCCGCGCCAGCGGCAGTGACGACGATGGGCGTCCAGAGCCGCCGCGGCGGGTGGGACGGAACCCGGTGGATGATTTGATGCGCGACGTAGGCAACGGTCGCGCAAACGAGGGCAACGATCAGCGTGCTCCACAACTTCGTCGGGCCAACAGGAGCCGGGCTGGAGGATTCAGGGGCGGGTAATGGTTTGTCACTCATACGCGTGGTTGACCGGGTCGGTCAGGCTCCTTCCCCGGCTTCACGCAGCAGGGCCTCCACGTCGGCAGTCAACCGGGGAAGGTAGTCGTCGATGATGCCCCAGACGGTGGCATCGTCCACAGTGTCGTAGCCGTGGATGATTCGATTGCGGAAGCCGACGATGCGGGGCAATTCGGCGATGCGGTCGGCCGCGGCCGGGTCGGCGCGGGCCAGCCGGCTGAGGGCTTCGCCGATGATTTCAAATTCGCGCTCGACCGCGCGCCGGAACTGGCGGTCGTTTTCGTATTCGGCAAACGTGCGTCCGGTGCGCCAGGCGCGGATGCTGCGACCGGATTCCAAGGCGTCAAACAACAGCTTCCTGGCGTGGCTGTTCATAGAGGATTTCCCGGGTGGCCTCGATTTCGCGCCGGAAGTAGGGATTGCGGATGGATTGCTCGGTCACCACGTCCACGCGCCGTTGGAACAGGCGCTCCAGGGAATCGGCGAAATCCAGATAGCGCTCGGCATAGCTGCCGGTGGGTTGGCGATCCACGAAACGCACTACGAAGTCCAGGTCACTCGCGCTCGAGTCGAACCGCCCGGTGACCGCCGAACCAAACAGAGCGATGCGTTCCACTCCGTAACGCCGGCAGAGTTCGGCGATCTCGCGCTTCCTCGCTTCCACCAGTCCAATCATGTGGCGCAGGCTAATCCACCGTGCTCAGGATCGCACGATTTTTCGGAGGGGCCTCAGCGTGCAAACCTGGATCTTCATTGCACCCGCACGAACTGCACCCCGTCCGCCACCACGTAGCCGTCCGTGCCGCGGTTCGACACGGTGACGCGCGTTCGTTTGCCAGCGGGCAGCGTGAAGATGCCGAGCAAGGCGAATCCGCCGTCAGACGTTGAGCGCTGGTTCACCGTGATCTGCTTCGCAGGCTGTCCCTCGATGGCGATCTCGACCGGCACGTTGCTGGCCCGGTTGGGGTGCGGCGGGTAGAGGAGGACGACTTCATAGTCGCCGGCCTCCGGAAGATCGGGCGTCCAGGAGATCGAGACCCCGCCCTTGTTCGCGTTGCCGTCGTGGAGGTAACCGGCGCCGACGCGTCGGGCGCCGGCAAGGGAGCCTTCCTGCCAATCGCCCGTCTTCGCGCCGTCGGCGTCGTCAAGGGTGATGCCCCGAAGGCTCTTCGGGTCAATCGGCGGCGCAGAGGAACCCGCGGTGGCGCCGCCCTTCCATTCGAGCACTTGCTTGTCGGCGAGCAGTCGCGCGCGGAGTTTTTCGTAATTCACTTGCTGTACGGGCACGCCCTCGTCGATGGCCAGGCACCCGGCCGTCGCGGAGGACTGGCCGAAAATCATGAACACCGGCTCCATCCGGATCGACCCGTAGGCGATGTGCGACGCGGACATGCAAACGGGCACGAAGAGGTTTTGGCACTCGCTGGCCCGCGGCACTAGCGCCCGGTAGGAAATCGGGTACGGGCTCATCGGCGTCACCTGCACGTCGCCTTCGTTCTCGGCGCGCCCGCGTTTGACGATGCGCTGGCAATTGTGCGAGTCCATGTTGTAAGCGGCCAGGCCGATGGAGTCGGACACCTTCTCCTGCCCGCGGCAATGGCGCTCGGCCATCACCACTTCGGAATTCATCCGGCGCGCCTCGCGCACATAGAGCTGCCGCGGCCACCCGGCAGTGGAAAGAAACTCGTCCTTGCAAGGGCCCCACCGGCGCATCTCGTCGCGCATGTTCTCCGGCACGCGCAGACTGGTGGCCAGGAAATGCAGGAAACCGCGGGTGTACTCTTCATGCTCGCGGGCGATGCGTTCGCGCGTCTCATAGTTGCCTTCCGGAAAGTTGTAGTTCGCGCCGATGAAGTCGGTCGAGAAGCCGCCGTTGTTGTTGATGTCGGTCTTCTGGTTGGGCAGCCAAATGGGATTCCAGAACTCGCTCAGCTTGGGCTTGCGGCCGGCGGCGACGAGCGCCTCGAGGTAACGGCCGAGCAACTCATACTTCGCCGCGTCGTATTTCGGCGGCGGCGCCAGCGGCAGGCGGTTCGCGGCGTTCGTCGTGAAGCAGAGCCGATAGTTGTAGGTCTGCACGCGAAGATCGCCGTTGCCGGGCTTGCCGCCGTCGCCGGATTGGACGAACGGCAGCAGGCCGCTGTTTGGATCACCTTTCCTCACGTACGGATCCACCGCGACGGTGAACTGGTGCTTCGGCGTCTCGGCGCGGATGCCGTTGAGCGTCTCGCCATACTCGCGGTTGGCCTCGCGCCCGACGTGGAAGGAGACGCCCGCCTTCGCCATCAAGTCGCCTTCGTAGGTCGCGTCGATGAACATTTTCGCGCGGTAAACGTTGCCGTTTGCCATCGCAATCTCGGTGATGCGCGCGGCGTCCTTGCGCACCGAAGCCAGGCGCTGGTCGAATCGCACCTCGACCTTCGCCTCGCGGAGCAGGTTGCTGAAAACCATTTCCGCGACGTGCGGCTCGAAGGTCCACATCGTCGCGTCGGCGGAGGTCAGGTCCGACGCTTTGGACTGGCCGCTGCCGCGATGGGCGAAGTAGTCCGCGCGCGTCTCCCAATGCCACGCCGAGTCGTTCGCGTAATGCCTCGCGATGCGCCCGTAGAACTCGCGAGAAATACCGCCGATGGCGGCCTTGTTCCCGATGTCCGTCGCGCCCAACCCGCCGGTCGTCAGCCCGCCCAGATACCGACCCGGCTCGGCGATGACGGCCCGCTTGCCCATGCGGCTGACTTGTGCCGCCGCCGCGATGCCACCCGACGTGCCGCCAAAGACGCACACGTCGGCCTCGACGACTTCTGCGTTGGCCGGCGGAATACCGAAGCAAGAGAGAGAGACCGCCACGAGGATCCTGGCAATGTTCATGCAGCGACTCTCCGGAAGCGTCCTTCGGCCCGTCAAGCTTTCTGCGTCCGCGCGGCGGAGCCGGGGCGCCGCTTGCCAGTAACCACCAACGTAGGGCAGGCGTCTCGCCTGCCCGGCCGAGCGAAGCGAGGCCTGGGTGGTGCGAACGCCGCGCCTTTCGGCGCGGCGCGGCAGGCGGGACGCCTGCCCTACGTTCGCGGCACGACCTCGACGGTGATGGTACTTCCAAGATGCGCCTCCCTCCACCGTGCTGGCCTGATTTGGGTTGATTGGTTTGGATTCAGTTTGACTGGGTTTGACTGGGCTGGGAGCGCCGGCATCCTGCCGGCGAGTTCCTTCCACTCCGCTCGCTTGACTTAGTTTGATTAGGTTCGATTAGGTTTGACTGCGTTTGACTCGGCTTAACCAGGTCCGACTGGGCCTGACCAAGTCCGACTGGGTTTGACCAGTTGAGACTGCGTTAGACCAGGTTTGACTGGGTTTGACCGCAGCGCCGCTGGTCCCGCTCCGGGCATGGTCCTTTTTCCGTCCCTCCTCAATCCCACAGTAGAAACCACTCCGTTGGAGCGGTTCCGAGTTCCGAGTTCCGGGTTCCGACTTTTTGGCCAACTCGGAACTCGGAACTCGGAACTCGGAACCTGACTCCGGCCCCGCCGGGAGTGCAAACAAGTGTCGCGCACAGGGAGCGACGATACAGGACAGGGCGCAGGACAGTTAGCGCCAAACGAGCGAAACGAGCGAAACGAGCGAAAATCTGCCGTTCCGCGCTGTTTTAATGGACCAGGAGCGGGTCTGAAACATGGGTAGCTTCGACCTTCACCAAGGGACGCGCATCGGGGCCATGAACCGGCGCCGCATCAAAGTAGGGCAGGCGTCTCGCCTGCCCTGGCCGCGCAGCGGCCCAACGGGGACGCGCCTTCGGCGCTGGGCAGGCGAGACGCCTGCCCTGCGTTGGCCGTTCGTGGAAAGCAGCGGCGACCCGCCCGTGCAACCCATATTCAGGCAGGCTCTTAACGAGACGAGGTACCCCCGCTCAGAAAGTGAGATTCGCCCCTGACCACCGGGGCGCACGTCAGGTTTTGAACAATGGTCCACGAAAGCCCTCCTTGGCCGAGCATCGCGGAGCGATGCCAGAAATTAGCCGGGGGTTGAGGCGCGCAGCGCCGATACCCCCGGAAGACGTCCTCACACACCACGACCCTGGAAGGGTCGCAGCATGCCCCGCGCAACGGTCTGGCACCCCTGCCGGGGTGCTGGTTTGGCCGCGGACCGGGGGTGTCGCTTCGCTCAACCCCCGGCTAATTTCTGCCAGCCCTCCGGGCTGAGGAATCCTGCCTTGCTCCTTGGACAAAACCTGACTTGCGCCTCTGACCACCTGGGCCAGTTACAAAGTCGCTAGATCCCGTAACGCAGGCGTCCGCGCCTGCGAGTTCTGGCACCGTCCCGGTGCGGGAATCAGAGTCGGACGGCAGCCGACCCGAAGAATCGGGCAGCGGGACGCTGCCCGAACTCGCAGCCGGG
>CAZZAQ010000066.1:0-11663 GCA_964652165.1 uncultured Bifidobacterium sp. | reverse complement strand
GAACCCCTGAACCACGAATGGATGGTAGGGCGCGTCGCTCCGCGCGCGCCGGTCTTGGATGTCGAGCGCGGCGCGCGCGGAGCGGCGCGCCCTACCTTCAGGTTCCAGGGCGGCGGACGCTTAAGCAGTGCCATGGCCTCCAATGTAGAGGGTCGCCGGTCAAAGTCACGCTCTGGAAGCTGCGGTGGCTCGTGGTGGAACCGGCTGTTGGTGCCGCCCTGCGCGGGCAATAATCCGTAAAGTTCCGGCTGGCCAAAAGGGGCTGGATGCGCTTGAATGTCCCTTGAGAAACGCCAGTCAAGGAGAAAAGCTGTATGAGCAAGAACGAACCGCCCAAAAAATCGCCGGAAGAAACGAAGGTGCTGCACCTCGGGAAATTCGCGCCGAACCAGCCGGTCCCGCCGCCATCCGATCCCTCCGAGGAAGGCCAGACTTTGTTCTTCCTGCGGGCAGCGTCCGAGACGGCGCAACCGGGCGGCCCTGGTGTCGTCGCCCCGAAGGCCGGGAACGCGATTCCTGCCAAGGAATTGCTGGGGGCGGTCGCGTATTGCTATGCGAAGGGCGTTTACAGCTCCTCGGAAATCGAGGATCGCATGCTTCGGGATCCCCAGCTTCGCGCGGCGACGCAAGACGAAATCCCCAACGCCCAGGCCATCCGGCGCTTCCGCCGCGTCAACCGCGAGGCCATCCAGCAGACGCTCGAGAAGTGGTACCGCCGCCTCCGCAAGGCGAAACCGACGACCAGCGTAATGCCCGGCGCGCAGCCACCGGAACCGGCTCCGCCCCCGCCGGGGCCGGCCGTCGCGCCGGCGTCCGAAAACACCTCCATGTTCGTCAAACGTGAAGCCGGCGAGCGCCTCGACAAAGCCGCGTTCATCGACAATATGGAGGCAGACTGATCTGTCGCTGCCCGTCAGGCAGCACTGCCATTGAATCGAGCGCAGAGGAGCCTGTCGGCGGCGCAATTCTCACTCCTACTCTTACTCTTAATCGTAATCTCAAAGTGTTCGGGGGGCAGGAGATTAAGATTAAGATTAAGATTAAGATTAAGAGTAAGAGTAAGAGTAAGAGTAGGAGTAAGAGTAGGAGTAGGAGAGAGAGTTGGAGAGAGCTTAAGGGCCTGTTTCTCCTGACCCGTTGGACGGCAGTCTGGCCAAGCACTCTCCGATTGCGAGCCGGGCGCAGCTCGACTATCCTCGATGGCGCGTGAAGCTCCCCGTGAAAAGCGATTACGCCGCCCGCGCGGTCATCGGGTTGGCCCGGCATTTTCACACAGGCGAAGCGATGAAAGTCGAAACCCTGGCGGCGGAAAATGGCGTCCCGCCCAATTACCTCGTCCAAATCCTCATCGAACTCAAAGCGCGGGACCTGGTGAAAAGCCGCCGCGGCAAGGAAGGCGGCTACCTGCTTGCCCGGCCGCCGTCCAAAATCACGCTGGGTGACGTGCTGCGCGCCGTGCACGGCGAGGTCTTCGATTCGCCCGCGTTGACCGACGGCCAGTGCCCGCCGGAATTGCGCGCCGCGTGGAAGAAACTTCAGCAGGCCGTCAACACCACCGCGGACGCCATCACCTTCCAGCAATTGCTCGATGAAGGCGCGGACAAGCGGGAGATGTACTACATCTGAGCATGAAAGGGACGCGGGCCCCTCGCATCGGATCAAGGATGCTGGCGGCGATGCTCTTCGTTGTCGCAGCCGCTGGAGCGGAAAAGCGTAGTCCATCTCCGGTCGCGCTCCAGTTGTTCAACGGGACAAACCTCGCAGGCTGGTATTCGTGGCTGGTGGACACGAAGCGCGACGACCCGCGGCGCGTGTTTGCCGTGACCCACGGGCTGCTGCGCATCTCGGGCGACGGACTGGGCTACCTGGCGACGGAGCAGGAACACTCGGACTACCGGCTCATCGTCGAGTTCAAGTGGGGCTCGACGAACTGGCCGTGGGCCGACCGCATCGGCAAGGCGAGCGATTCGGGTCTGTTCCTGCACAGCGTCGGCCCGGACGGAAACAGCCACGATGGGCACGGCGCGTTTCGCGCGGCCATCGAGTGTCAGATCATGCAGGGGGCGACGGGCGACTTTCTCCTCATCCGCGGGACGAATGCGGACGGCTCGCTCATCGCCCCGCGCGTCGCGGTCGCCGTCCAGCCCGAGCGCGACGCGGAAGGTTGGCCGTTCGTGGCGTTCACGGGACGAAGGGAGACTATTGAACGCTGGGGCCGGGTGAACTGGATCAACAAGTCGCGTCAATGGAAGGATGAATTCGATTTCCGCGGCGCGCGCGACGTGGAAAAACCGCGCGGACAATGGAATGAACTCGTGTGCGTTTGCCAGAACGACCACATCACGGTGCAACTCAACGGCGTGACCGTGAACCAAGCGCATCGCGTGTTTCCGAAGCGGGGCAGGATTCTGTTGCAATGCGAGGGATCGGAAATTTTTTTTCGCAAAGTGGATCTCGTGCCGGAGGACATCCGGAAAACTCCGGACTGATTGAGGGCTCGCCAGGCGCCGCCGGACTTGATAAGTACCGTGCGTGGCGCGGGTTGTTGACCGCGACGGTCAAACGAACTTGGTAATTGTGGACCAGACCCAGCAATTCAATTCACCATGGATCCTTCCCTGAACATACTCCTGGTCGAGGATATGCCTGCCGACGCGGAGCTGATCGAGCACGAGCTGAAACGCGGCGGACTGCGCTGCCACATGCGCCGGGTCGAGACGCGCGACGAGTTCCTCGGCGAGTTGAACCGTTTCGAGCCGCACGCGATCCTGGCCGACTACTCGCTGCCGAAGTTCAGCGCCATCGAGGCGCTCCAACTGCTCAAGGAGTGCCAGTCGGAAGTGCCGCTCATCCTCGTCACCGGAAGCCACTCGGAGGAAATTGCCGTGCGCTGCATTCAGGAGGGCGCGGACGACTACATCCTCAAGGCCAGCCTGCGCCGGCTGCCTTCCGCGATCCGGAACACGCTTCGGAAAAAACGGGCCGAGCGCGACCGTGCCGACACCGAGATCGCCCTGCAACGCACCGAGGAGCAATACCGCCTGATCGCCGAACACACGCGGGACCTGATCTGTCTGATGGACCTGGAATTCCGGCCGCTCTACGCCAGCCCCTCCTTCCGGCGCGTCCTCGGGCGCGAGTCGAAAGAGATGGCCGGCGCCGCCTGCGCCTCGTTTCTGCACCCGGACGACGCCCGGGTGTTGCGCGAAGCCTTCGAGGAGGCGTTGTTCCTCCGCGAGGGGCGCAACGTCGAGCTGCGCCTCCAGCACACCAACGGGAGCTGGCTCACCTTCGAGTCTGCGGTCACCTGCATTTTCGGGGCGGACGGCAAGCCGCAGCACATCCTCGTCGTGTCGCGCGACACCAGCGAGCGCAAGCGCGCCGAACGGGAGATCCGAAAGCTGGCGGCCTTCCCGCGCTTCAATCCGAACCCGGTGTTCGAGTTCGCCGCGGACGGCACATTGAGTTACTTCAACGACGCGGCATTGGAAATCGCCCGCGCGCTCAAGAAGCCTCACCCCCAGGCCATCCTGCCGCTGGACGCCGCCAACATCGTCAGGCAATGCCTGTCGGCGGGCGAGAACAAGCTTCACCTGGCCACGGGCGTCGGCGGGCGGGTGCTCTCCTGGTCGTTTTTCCCCGTCATTTCGAACCAGGTCGTCCATTGCTACGCCGAAGACGTCACCGACCGGTTGAACCTGGAAGCCCAATTGCGCCAGGCCCAGAAGATGGACACCGTGGGCCAGCTCGCCGCGGGCGTGGCGCACGACTTCAACAACCTGCTCACCATCATCCAGGGCCACGCCGGGCTGCTTGGCGCGGCGGCCGGCCTCGACGCGGCCCATACGGAATCGGCTCGGCAAATCTTGATCGCCGCGGAACGGGCGGCCAACTTGACGCGCCAACTGCTCCTGTTCAGCCGCAAGCAAATCCTCCAGACGCAGTTGCTGAACCTCAATGACGTGGTGGCCAACCTTGGGAAGATGCTCCGCACGCTCATCGGGCCGCAAGTCGAACTGAAGCGCCTGACGGTGGACAACCTTCCGCCGATCAACGCCGATCCCGGCATGATGGAGCAAGTCCTCGTGAACCTCGTCGTCAACGCCCGCGATGCCATGCCGCGCGGCGGCGAACTGGTCATCAAGACCTTCTTCGTCGAAGTCGACGAAGGCTACGTGCAACGGCATCCGGAGGCGCGCGCGGGCAACTTCGTTTGCCTGACGGTCACGGACACCGGCCACGGTATGGACGAGGCGACGCTCGCGCGGATTTTCGAGCCGTTTTTCACCACCAAGGAAGTCGGCAAAGGCACCGGCCTCGGGCTGGCCACCGTTTACGGCATTCTCAAGCAGCACCAGGGTTGGGTGGAAGTCGAGAGCGAAGTCGGACGCGGCACCTCCTTCAAGGTCTTCCTCCCGGTCAGCACTCGCGGCGTCAACAGCTCGGTCCTCGCCCAGCCAGGCATCGCGCCGGGCGGCGACGAAACCATCCTCCTCGTCGAAGACGAGTCGGCGTTGCGCGAAGTGGTGAGGGAAATTCTGCAGGTGAAGGGCTACCAGGTGATTCCCGCGGCCACGGGCGCGCAGGCCCTCAAAATCTGGGAGGAGCGCAAGGGCGAGATCGACTTGCTCCTGACCGACATGATGATGCCGGAAGGCGTGTCAGGCCGGGAACTCGCCGAGCGCGTCCTGCGGGATCGGCCGGACGTGAAGGTGATTTGCAGCAGCGGCTACAGTCTCGACGTGGTCAGTCCGGACTTTGCGAAGAAGAAGGGGACGGACTTCCTCCAAAAGCCCTACAGCCCCGAAACACTGGCACGGACGGTGCGCGAGTGCTTGAACGCGTGAGTTGGAAGGGACACGCGGCTAGCTTCGGCCCAAGAGCCGGTGGATGGGAATGTTTAACGCGCTGGCGATCCTGGCCAACGAATCCACCGAAATGTTTTCCCTGCCGCGTTCCACCTGGCTGATAAAAACAGCGCTCAGTTCGGCTTTTTCAGCCAGCTTTTCCTGGCTGAATTCGGCCTTTTGGCGGTAGGCGCGAATCCTTTCTCCAAGGATGCGGCGGTGCTGTGGGACGGACACAGCCCGTTACCGAACCAGGTATCCTGCCTCGCAACCATAAAGCATACACGAATCGCAGCCGTAGCAGCCGAGGTAACGAGGCTCAAACCGAAAGGGCCGAAGGCCCGAAAGAAAATAGCCCAGGGCAAGCGAATGGTGGCCGTGCGCCAGCACCGAGCGCCGCCCTGGGTCAACCGTTCCAAAAAGTTGCCAAGCCCTGAAAGGGCGGCCGAAATCGCCGTGCTTGTCGCAAGCCGGCACTTCTCCTATTCTCTCCGCGTTCGGAAAAAAAACAAAACGACCAGAGCAAACTTTTTACAAAATCAATTCGCGTAGCTTCGGCTGCTGTCCCTTTCGAAACGGGCAATTTTCGACTTCAAAGACGGCGCTAGAAGACACGCCCACTCGGGCGTGTCCGAAAGCGTTCTTTGAAGGGCACGCCCGTGCCTGAGAGGGAGCGTGATTAGGTCACGCCCCTTCTGTTTCGGGCACTGCGTCCTTTCACTGGAACAAGCCATCCGCAGACAGGGCTGATTCGCGCGCGAGCGAATACGAAAGCCCTGCATGCCAGGTTCGGACAACCGTACCCACGAAGTCACTTTCTGCAGCCGCGTCGCCGGCTGGGCCAATGCGCTGTTCGCGCAACATCCCGAATGGCCGTTCCGCAGGGCGGAAATTGAAGAATCCAAGGCCATCCGACGCAAACGCTCTGACCTCCGCATTTATGGTACAGCAAACCGGCTGGTGCTGGCGGGGGAAGTTAAAATGCCAGGGACGCCCGAAGGTCGCAATCCCTACAACTCAGACTTGCTCGAAGATGCGGCCCAGAAAGCCGACAACGCCGGCGCGGAGTTCTTCTTTACCTGGAACGTCAACTTACTCGTTCTCTTTGACCGCAAGAAGTGGCATCTGCCATTGTACGAACGGCGTGTACAGGAGTATCCGCTGGGACTTAGCCTTGCTCAGCCCACCGATGTAGATCGGCCCGAGGTAGAAGCGCGTACCAAAGAGTTCCTTTCGCACTTCTTTGCTGGCTTCGCGGCCATTGCCGAAGGCCAGCAGCCGGAATGGGGCATGAAGCTGGATGAATGGTTCATCCACGCCTTTGAGCATCACATACTATGGCCGGTCAAACTCACTGCCGAGCACCTCTGGCAGAAGGCCGAATCGGATCGGTCCTTCGACCATCATCTTCAGGAATGGTTGGCGCATGACCAAGGCTGGCAGTTCACGCGCAACGATCCGGCGCAGTGGCGCGATATCCTGGACCGCGGCGCCCGCACACTCTGCTACGTCTTCGCCAACCGGCTCATTTTCTACGAATCCTGCCGCGCGAGGTTCACGGACTTGCTTAGGCCGCTTCAAATCCCCAAGGGTCTGAAGGCGGACTCTCTTTATGACCATTTCCAGAAAACGTTCCAGCAGGCTGTTGAAGCCTCCGGCGACTACGAAACGCTCTTTTACCCTTACGAGAAGGATTGGGCAGGCCCACTTATTTTCCGCCACCCCGATTCCTCCGAAGCGTGGCGCTCAGTCATCCACAATCTTGAGCCGTTCAATTTCAAGCTCATTCCGATGGACGTGCTCGGCGGCATCTTTCGCCGATTGGTTGATCCAGAGGAGCGCCACAAGTTCGGCCAGCACTTCACCAACGAAG
Organism: uncultured Bifidobacterium sp.; assembly: GCA_964652165.1. Lineage (GTDB taxonomy): Bacteria > Verrucomicrobiota > Verrucomicrobiia > Limisphaerales > JADJPG01 > DASTLJ01. The sequence continues at coordinate 4,943 of CAZZAQ010000066.1, read as the reverse complement.
ATCTTGTGGATGTGGTGGACGCCTTCTGTATCCGCCATGCTGAGGACATCATGCTCGACCCTGCCGCTGGGTCGGGCAGCTTCGTCGTGCGAGGCTACCATCGCAAGGCGTGGCTTAAACCTGATGCGCGGCTCAGACACGCCAGCGTTTCCCATCAGGATTGGTTGCGGCAGATCTATGCCGTGGACGTCTCGCTCTTCGCCGCGCATCTGTGCACCCTCAATCTCGCGGCTCGCGACATCCAGTACGAGGAGAACTATCCGCGCGTCAGGCGGGGAAACTTTTTCGAGGTCGCCGCTGACGTGGCCAAGGGGAGGCCCTTCTGCCTCCTCCCTGAAGGCGCACATGGCGAGCGCCACCCGGGGCCGGTAGAACTACCACCGCTGGATGCCATCGTCGGCAATCCGCCCTACGTGCGGCAGGAACTTATCCCCAAGCGTGGGCAAAAGGGCGTGAAGCCGATGCAGGCCAAGGAGGACTTGCACGAGTTGTGCACCACCTTCTGGCCCGGACTTAAGTTAAGCGGGCGCAGCGACCTCCACTGCTACTTCTGGCCTGCTGCCGCGAAGTTTCTCAAGGAGGGCGGCTGGTTCGGCTTCCTCGTTTCATCAAGCTGGCTGGACGTGGAATACGGGTTCGCCTTGCAGGAATGGGTGCTGAGCAACTTCCGCATCCACGCGATTCTGGAAAGCAACGCCGAGCCGTGGTTTGAGGACGCTCGTGTCAAGACCTGCGCTGTCATTCTTCAACGATGCTCCGACCCCGCCGCGCGCAGCGCGCAAGTCGTCAGGTTCGTCCGGCTCGACACACCCCTGAAGTCAATCATGGGCGAGCGCCCGGACGAAAACTCGCGGCAGACGTCCGCCGAGAAGTTCCGCGACGCTATCCTCGCCTGCAAAAAGAACGTGAACCGCGAAGGCTGGCGCGTCGTCGTGAAGAAGCAGCAGGAGTTGTGGGAAGACGGCCTTCGCGCTGGGCGCTTGTTTCAAATGCAGAAGCAGCGTGACCTGTCAGACAACACGAGGGCTCCCACTCAAAAAGAAGAAGACGAGGAAGCGGAAGAGCAGGAATTGGCTCGAAGTGGTGACTCGCAACTCCAAGCCCTGTCCGCCACGGGCTACGGTGCTGGCAAATGGGGCAAGTATCTCCGCGCCCCCAACCTGTACTTCCGCATCATGGAGCGATATGGGAGTCGTTTCGTCCCACTGGGTGAGATTGCCACGATTAGGCGCGGCATCACGAGCGGTTGCGACGCCTTCTTCATGCCGCGCGACATAAGCAGGGAATTGCTAGGCAAGTACTCTGATGTCGACTGGCGGGACGCGCCACTCGTCACTCACTGCGAACGTGCGAAGGTCGAATCGGGCGAGGTGAAATTGATTGAAGCTGGAGACGGAACCGTTCATCCTGTGGAAGCGGTTTATCTCGCGCCCGAGGTTCACAGCCTGATGAATGTGAACCGACCCGTGATCTCGGCTGCTGAGTTGGACCGGCTTATTCTGCTCGTTGCTGAGCCGATGGCGGCGTTAAAAGGGACGTTCGTTCAGAAGTATCTGCGCTATGGCGAGCGTCACTCGTTCGCGTCGAAGAAAAGTAGGGCGGTTCCCGTGCCTCAGCGGTCAACCTGTGCCGCACGGAAGCCTTGGTACGACCTCACCTATACGAAGTCGGGTGCCTTTTTCTGGCCCATGGCACAGCAGTATCGGCACGTCATACCGGCGAATCCGGAAAAGCTCATCTGCAACCATAATCTTTTTGACGTGCATCCGTTAGGCTTATCTGACGAACAGGTCGCTGCGTTGCGCGCGATCGTGAACTCTACGCTGCTCGCGAACTTCAAGACATTTTACGGCCGCTACGCAGGCACAGAGGGCAATCTTAAAACCGAAGTCGTGGATGTGAATCTTCTCGAAGTTCCCGACCCTCGCCACGCGACGGAAGGTGTCGCCAAGAGACTCCAAGGTGCCTTGGGCGCTCTCTGCCAGCGCGATACCCGGCCGATGGTGGAGGAGGAATTCATGGCATGTCACTCCGCGGAGCGCGCGAAGAAACTGGCCGAGAAGCCTATCAGCCTGCCGACGGAACTGCTGATGCCCGACCGTCGCGCGCTCGACCTCGCCGTGTTTGAACTGCTGGGCGTGACGGACGCCAAGGAGCGCGACGCGTTCTGCGATGAACTCTACCGCGAGACTGCCGCGCACTTCCGCCAGATCCGCGTGGTGGAAATCCAAAAACAGGTGCAGCGCGCCAAGAACGAAGGCCGCGCCTTCCGCACCGACGAACTAGCCGCCGACCTCTGGGACGCCCTGACCGACGACGAGAAGCAACCGCTCGCCGAATGGTTGGCCGCGCAAGTTAGTGACGGAACGACTCTCGAAATCCCCGAGGGCCGCGCCAGCCTCCCCGACGCCACGGACATGCTCGACGCCACCACAGTCTTCTTCCGCCAGTCGATCACTGGTAAAACTCAGGCAAAGTCCCTTCCGCTCGGCTCCCGCAGCCTCGCCGAAATCGTTTTCCGCCTTGCACAACTCGGACTGCACGGCCCAGCACGTTTGCCGGACACCGAGGTTGCCGCGCGAAGCTTCGCTACCGAACTCGAATCAAGACTGACCAGCATCGCCGAAAAGGCAAACCACCTCGCCCGTAGCCGCACCAGCGACGAGCGCAAAGCGTCCGACCTGGCCAGCCTACTCCAACACTGGATGATCCACGGCCGACGTCCGACCACGGCGAGATAGCAAGGTCTCCTGTCCGCACACACCAGGATTACCGGCGCAATAACATTGGCAAGCTAACACCGCGCCCTTATCCAGCAATTCGGAAACTAACGCGGCAAGAAAGAAGTCGAATGGGTCGAAGAAGCTGCGAAATCTTGGTGAGGGAGGTTGTGAATAGTTGTGAACAACTGTTGTATAACTGTTAACAAATTCTTCTGTTAAGCGGTGAAAGCGCCTCTCAAGTTAACGGTGCAGGATCGGGTTAAGTTGGCCCTCAGCCGAGTGCTGGAGTCCAAATCCAGCAACGCCTCACGGGTAAGCTGACGGCAAACTTGGTGGCTTCCAAAACCACCCTCGGTCCTGCACCGTTTCTTGTGGAAGGTTGTCTTCAGAGGAGCCGTTCAACAACTCGAACTTGTGGTTTCCTTATTCACGGCTGACAGGTCCGCGTTTGGCCGAATTCGAGAAAGCAGACCGCGCGCCCATGCCGCTTGCAGCTAGCCGACCTACAGAGATCGATGAAGTGGTCAGTTCTGAATGACGGTTAGATAAGGCGCAAAGCGTTGTACTAAGAAGCGCTGGATGGGTTTCGTTATGGTCACGAAGCAAGGGTGATTTTCTGCCGCCCTTTCAGGGCTTGGGAATTATCGGACCTTTACCCAAGGCGTCGCTCGCAGACTCGCTTTGCCCTGGGCTATTATCTTTCGGGCTTTCAGCCCTTGCGGATGGAATTTGGAGCAGTTGAACATGATCATTGACGCACGCCTCCCTTAATTCCTCTGCGAAACGAGTCAGTCCTCACTAATGACACTGCGAGGGCGTTCCGCTAACACGCTCCAAAGTGCATCGCAGACCGGCGAGGCTGAGGGGTATCGCTTCGCGGCGGGAGCGAACCATTGCCTTGCCATTCGGTCCGGCCGCTTGACGCTGGTGATCTTGCGCGACCCGACGGACCAAGCCGCGGCCGCAGGCGGCGCGGTAACATTCACGGCCCAAGGCGTCGGCAATAGCGTTGAGGATCAGTTGATGAACGTCAGTTCGTTCGTTTCCAGGAGCACCTGCGCGAACTTTTCCCACGGTTCGAGGTGCTTCGGCGAAACCGAGCCGCTGAAATCCTTCTCGGCGTTCCACTCGGCGAGTTCGCCGGCCTTGCCGCCTTCCATTCGGATCGTCGGCGCCCAGGTGAACGGCCCCTTGCCTACGACGAGGAAGTCGATGGTGTCGCCGCGCTTGACGAGTACGCGCGGAAGTTTCGTCGGCGTCTGCGAACTGGGCTGCCCGGCGAACGTGCCGAGCAGGCCGATCCCGCTCGAAACAATGTTACCGCGGGCGCTGTCCGAAGGATCCTTCGACTGCTGGCCGAGGAATCCGTCGATCGAGATGAAGCCATCCTTGCGCGCGGTCCAGCGGCGCACCGCGCCGAACGCGGGACCATTGCCGGGCCGGCCGCCTTTGGCGTTGATCGAGACCGGGCCGGCGCGCTGGCCGCGGCCGCCGGGCGCCCACGAGCCGTTGAACGCGCTGAACTGCACGAAGGTCTTCATCTGCTTCGCGGCGGCGTCGTATTCGCCGTAGCCGTACTCCCACGCGAGCGCCCCGGCGCTGGCGGTGGTGCCGGTGGACTCGCCCTGGAGGTAGTTCAACGCCAGCTTCAGTTCCACGTCGGTGGGCGCGCGCTGGTAGATGATTTTGTAGAGCAGCTTGATCTTGTCCGGCGCGCTTTTCTGGGCCTTGAAGTCGGGCCGCAACGTCAGGTTCTTTGCCTGCTCGACGACGAGGGGACTGTTCATCATGAAGAGCGCCTGTTGCGGCACGATCGTCTGATTGCGTTTGCCGGTCGTGAGATCGGGGCTCGCGAAGTCGAAGGCCAGGCTCATGTTCGGCAGGCGCGTGCGGTCCACGGCGCCGTAAATGGTGCGGCGCGTCGGGTACGGCTCGCGCTCCGGCGGGACGCCGGGGCCGCCCATCGTCGTGTCGAGCTTGCCGCCGATGGCCAGGAGCGTGTCGCGCATCGCCTCGAAATCCAGGCGCTGGCGGGTGAACTGCCAGAAGTAGCGGTTGTCGGGATCGATCTGATTGAAGCGCGCATTCTCGTCGCTGCCCTGCTGGTAGGTCGCCGAGAGCATCATGAAGCGGTGGAGGTTCTTCAACGACCAGCCGTCCTCCATGAATCGCGCCGCGAGGTAGTCGAGCAGTTCGGGGTGCGTCGGCGGATCGGAACGC
>CAZZAQ010000065.1:9014-11869 GCA_964652165.1 uncultured Bifidobacterium sp. | reverse complement strand
ACCTGCCGTCGTTGCCCGAGAACGTGAAACAAGACCTGGTGAGCGCCGTCAATTCGGTGCTCGGCGAACCAGTGCCGGGATTTCAACCGCTGCCCGGCGGCCTGGCCGCGACCAGCCCGGACTGACAGCGCGAACACTAAGACACTTTTCCCGCCGCGCGGTGCGGCGGGAGTTGATTCGAACCGAAAACAAAACAAAACAAAAAACACTATGGCTAGCACCAACCTGAAACCCCTCGGCGACCGCGTCCTGGTCGAACCCGTCGAGGAAAAAGAAATCAAGAAAGGCGGCATCATCATCCCCGATACCGCCAAGGAAAAGCCGCAGGAAGGCATCGTCGTCGCCCTCGGCACTGGCAAGACCGATGACAACGGCAAGAAAGTCCCCTTCGAAGTCAAGAAAGGCGACCGCGTGCTTATCAGCAAATACGGCGGCACGGATTTGCCCTCACAGTTCAAGATTGATGGCAAGGAATACAGGCTCGTGAATGCCGACGACATCCTCGCCGTCATCGATTAATTCATCACTCAACACTCAACTAAGAACTATCCACTAATAATATGGCAGCCAAACAACTCATCTTCGACGAGGCCGCTCGTCAAGCCCTCCTCAGGGGCGTTTTCCAACTCTCCAAGGCCGTCACCGCGACGCTCGGGCCCAAAGGCCGAAACGTGGTGCTCGACAAGAAATACGGTTCCCCCACCGTGACCAAGGACGGCGTGACCGTCGCCAAAGAAATCGAGCTGGCCGACCCTTACGAAAACATGGGCGCCCAGATGGTCCGCGAAGTCGCCTCCAAGACCAGCGATGCCGCGGGCGACGGCACTACCACCGCCACGTTGCTGGCCGAGGCCATCTTCCGCGAGGGCCTCAAGTACGTCACCTCCGGTGCGAACCCCATCGGCATCCAACGCGGCATCGGCAAGGCCGTTGAAGCCGCCGTGGGCCAGCTCGACAAGATCGCCAAGAAGGTCAAGGACAAGGAAGAAATCAAACAGGTCGCAACCGTTTCCGCGAACTGGGACGAGACCATCGGTGAAATCATCGCCGACGCGATGGACAAGGTCGGCAAGGACGGCACCATCACCGTCGAAGAGGCCAAGTCCATTGATACCTCGCTCGAAGTCGTCGAAGGCATGCAGTTCGACAAAGGCTACCTCTCGCCCTACTTCGTCACGAATGCCGAGACGATGGAGTGCAAGATGGAAGACGCCTACGTCCTGAACTTCGAGAAAAAGATCTCCACCCTCAAGGACCTCCTGCCGCTCCTCGAGAAAGTCGCCCGCGCCGGCAAGCCCCTCCTCAGCATCGCCGAGGAAGTCGAGGGCGAGGCCTTGGCGACGCTCGTCGTGAACAAGCTGCGCGGCACCATCAACGCCTGCGCCGTCAAGGCCCCTGGCTTCGGTGATCGCCGCAAGGCCATGTGCGAAGACATTGCCATCCTCACCGGCGGCAAATTCATCAGCGAGGACCTGGGTATCAAGCTGGAAACCCTCGAACTCACCGACCTCGGCCGCGTCAAGAGCGTCGTCATCGAGAAAGAGAACACCACCATCGTCGAGGGCTACGGCAAGAGCTCCGAAATCCAGGGCCGCGTTGGGCAGATCCGACGCCAAATCGAAGAAACCACCAGCGACTACGACCGGGAGAAACTCCAGGAACGGCTCGCCAAGCTGGCCGGTGGCGTGGCTGTCATCAACGTCGGCGCCGCGACCGAGACCGAGATGAAGGAAAAGAAAGCCCGCGTCGAAGACGCCCTTCATGCCACACGGGCGGCTGTCGAGGAAGGCATCGTCCCGGGCGGCGGTGTCGCGCTTCTGCGTTGTCTGCCGGCCATTGAGGCTGTCAAAGGCGACAATGACGACGAGCGCATCGGCGTGGACATCGTCAAGCGCGCCATCGAATACCCGACCAAATGGCTGGCCCTCAACGGCGGCTACGAAGGCTCGGTCGTGGTCCAGGAAGTCAAGAAGCGCAAGGGCAACGAAGGCTTCAATGTGGCCACCGGCGAGTACGAAGACCTCGTCAAAGCGGGCGTTGTTGACCCCAAAAAGGTCACGCGCACTGCCCTGCAAAACGCTGGCTCCATCGCTGGCCTCCTCCTCACCACCGAATGCCTCATCAGCGAGGCGCCGGAGAAGGAAAAGTCTGCCCCGCCAGCCGGGCACGGACCCGGCGGCATGGACTACTGAGTCTCTTAAAACAAACCATCGTGCAAGGCGAGGCCGTCCCGTCAACTCGGGACGGCCTCGTTCCTTTCACACCACCCGCTGGGCTTCAACCTGTTGAACCTCCTCGATTCCCAACTCGCACATCAGGACCGTAAACCCGGTAGACGCGCTGCGGCGCGTCCAGGCCGACCAGCAGGTCGGCCCTACCAGGTTCATGGAAAGAACCAGGCCAACGACTTGTGAACAAAATCGGCGCACTCCGAACAACTTCGACTTCCCCGGCCTTGGCGGCAGGGCGGGCCCAACTTCTTCACAACATCCTTTCCACGCAACTCGTTGCCACGACCTTGACACCCCTTGCTCTTTGCCTTATTCACACCCCTTAATACTGTTGGATTGGATCTGATCCAAAGATACTAGTAAGGCCGCAATGAATCTGACTATCGCCAAAGACCAGCTTCTCGCTGGGTTACAGTCCGTGCAGAACATCGTCAGCACGCGCACCACCCTGCCCATCCTGTCCAACGTGCTTCTCAAAGCCGAAGCCAACCGGCTGGAGCTGACGGCCACCGATCTGGATGTGACGATCACTTGCTCGGTCGAGGCAACAGTGAGCAAACCGGGCGCGACGACGGCCCCGGTGAAAAAGCTCCTCGGCATCGCGCGGGAGCTGGCCAGCAGCGA
>CAZZAQ010000065.1:7651-9004 GCA_964652165.1 uncultured Bifidobacterium sp. | reverse complement strand
CCGTTCGATCCGGCTCCAGCTTCTTCAGAATTCGCGGGCTGGCCGCCGAGGAGTTTCCGCCGAAACCCTCGTTTAAGGAGGAGAAGAAGGTAGTGCTGCCGCAGGAAAAAATCCGTGGCATGCTCAAGAAAACGGCCTTCGCGATTTCGACGGATGAAAGCCGCTACGTGCTCAATGGCATTTTCTTCTGCCTGAAGGAACACAAGCTGACGATGGTCGCCACCGATGGGCGCCGTCTCGCGCTGGTGGATGAAGAAATCGACCTTGCGGCCAACAGCCAGGCTGAATTCATCGTGCCAGCCAAGGCGGTGAACGAGCTGACCCGGCTTCTGCAGGACAAGGGAGAAGTTGAGATCAAGTTCAGCGAGAACCAGGCCGCCTTCACGCTCAAAGATGAGAAGGGCGGCGCCACGCTCGTCATCACCAAGCTCATCGAGGGCAACTATCCGAACTACCGGCAAGTCATCCCGGGTGAAACCAAGGAACGAGTCGCTTTCGCCCGCGAAGAATTGATGCACGCCTTGAAGCGGGCCGAGATCATGACCAGCGAGAAGCAGACTTCGGTGAAGATGAGCTTCGAAAAGAACAATCTTGCCATCACCGCGAACAGCCCGGATGTGGGCGAGGCCCGCGAGACGCTGGCGATCAACTACAAAGGCAAGGAGATGGCCATTGCCTTCAACCCCGGATACTTGATCGAGCCGCTCGCTGCGTTGACGGATGACGAGGTCTACCTGGAACTCATCGATGAGTTAAGCCCCGGCGTGCTGAAAATCAACGGCCCGTTTCTCTACGTCGTGATGCCAATGCGGTTGAGCTGAACGTAGTTGCGGCCGTGAGGTCGCAGACCGAATTCTCAAACAAGAAGGCAAACTCATGCCGCGGCCGAACCTTCTGTATCCGCGTCCCGCGACCTCACGGTCGCAGCTACGCGAATCAGTTACGTGCAGCCCGCCCGCTTGGGTGCTCGCGGGCGTGTGACGGCCGGAGCGACAGCCCGGACGACTGCCCCGCTCGTTGGCGGCGCCAGGCTGCGCGTGAGGACTATGGCACCCGCGGCGTGACGGCGCGGTAGAAGCGGTTGGACGTGTAAGTCGGGTCGGGGAAGGTTTCGACGCGGTTGTTCGTGCGCGCGAGCACGTCGGCCATCCTGGACCAGAGCCCCAGCCCGAGGTCGTCGGTGAACTGCACAGTGTAAGTGTGGTTGGAGATCGCCCCGAAGCTGACGACCGCCGAAGCCGGCCCGGCCGCCAGGCTCACGCCAAGGTAACTCAGCGCGTTGGTCGGGTCCGTGCCGGCGATGTATTCGCCCCAATTGCTCATCTCGTCGCCGTCTGCGTCAAGGTTGCGGTC
>CAZZAQ010000065.1:2577-7641 GCA_964652165.1 uncultured Bifidobacterium sp. | reverse complement strand
GTTCGTCGGGTTCAGGCCGAAGATGGTTTCCCACACGTCCGGAATTCCATCAGAATCGCTGTCGGCCAGCACGGTGAGGTTGAAGGTCGCGGCGACGCCCTGGCCGACGGCCGCCAGATTGCTCACGACCAGCCGGCACTGAACGTTGGACATCATCATATTGCTCGCGAGGACGAAGCCCGCCGCCGTCGTGTTGAACGTAATGAAGTTCGATCGGAAGCCGCTCACGGACTGGGTGATCAACCCCGCGGGCGCGGTCACCCGCCGCCAATAGTAAGTGTAGGGCGGCGGGTTGCCCGACATCGACGCGCTGAACGACGCGTCGCCGCCGGCGACGACGCTCTGGCTGATCGGGCTGATCAGCAGCAGCGGCGTCACGCGGATCAACAACGTCGCGGACGCGGAGGTCATGCCGGCCGGGCTGTTGATGAGCACTTCGTACACGCCATCGTCGTCGGGGAATTTCACGTTGGACCGGGTGATGCCGGGGCTGGTGGCCCCCGGAAGAATCACGCCGTTGAACCGCCACTGGTAGGTCAGCGGCGGTGTGCCGCGGGCAACGACGGTAAAGGTCACCGTTGCGCCGGTATTGACGATCTGGCTGACCGGCGGGGCAAGGACCATCGGCGGCACCAGCACAGCCAGGGTGGCCGCAGCGCTCAACGCCGAGCCGCCGGGGTTGCTCACGATGGCGTCGTAGGCGCCGCTGTCCTCGACTACTGCGTAACTGATGGAGAATGTGGAGTTCGTCGCGTTAAGCACGCTATCGCCGTTAAACCGCCATTGGTACTTGAGTGGGCCGGTCCCGTCGGCCGACACATTGAACGTCTTCGTCGCGCCTTCCAGGACATTTGCGCCCTGCGGCGAAGCCAGGATGGTAGGCGGAGCGACCGTCAGGCTGTTGGCCGAACCTGCTGTAGGAGTCGAGGCCACCCAGTTGAGCGGTTCGTTGCCGTAGCTGGTGGCCGATTTGCGCTGCAGCGACAGCCCTCCGCCATCGACGTTCGTGCCCGAAGGCCACGGCACTGAGTCCGCGTAGCTCACCCGGTCAACCAGGATGTATGGGACGAATCCCGCGTCCGGCGAGGGCTGCGGCTGCGGCGGGTCGGGTTTGAGCAGATCGATGGTTTCTCCGTCGTTGCTGAGCCGGCCCGAATACGGTCCGAAGACGGGCACCGTGGTGGGCACATTGTAGATGCCGCGGAATATATCCAGGGCGATGGTGTTGGTAGGACTGAAGTTCACCACCAGCGCGTTGCTCCCTGCGCCCAGCGTGAAGTTCGGCGGGAAGGTGAAATCCACGCCCTCCAGGCGCCACGTGTTCATGGTATTTACCGGGTCGAACAGGTTCACCGGCGCGCCGGAAACATTGAGGAGCTCGATGTACTCGTCTTCGCTGCCGTTGATGCCAATCGGCGGGTGATACATCAGTTCGCTGATGACGACCGGGCCGACGAGCGGCGCCGGATTCGCGGCCCCGGTGCCCATGCGGAACTGGGCGACGGTCGTCGGCGAATCCACGCCGAAGGTCCTCGCGCTCATCGCCGGGTAATTCAGGCCCATGCTGGTCGGGTAGCGGCCGAAGGAGAAGCCGTTGGCCGACGCGCCGAATTTCGCCCCGACGCGGTAGCCCGTGAGCACGCCCGCGGCGTCCGCCGCGGAAAGCCAGACTTCCTCGCCGTGGGCGGAGTTGAAGTTGAAGGCGTTTGGCCCGGTGTCGAACTGGCCCGCGTAAAACGCCGCGAAACCGCCCCCCGCAATGCTCGTGCCGTCAGGGATGCGGAATTTCATGAAATTGTCCTGGCTATCGCTGAGGAACCAGCCGCCGATGTTCACCGGGTTCGCGCCGGTGTTGCGCAACTCCACCGCGTCCTCCAACGGCGGGTCGGTGTGGGTGAGGATTTCGTTGATGACGACGCCGGGCAGCAGCGCGTAGTTCGGCTCGGCGGGGCTGGCCGAGCCGGGGAAACTCGTGATGTTGGCCGCGCCGTCGGACAGGCGGCCTTGCGAGACGCCGGCCAGTTGTGAGCCGAACGTGACCGAGTCGATCAGATTGAAGGCCGCGCCGTTGGTGCTGTAGATCTGGAGAGAGTCTCCCTCGGCATCGAGGGCGAAGTTGACATGGTTGCGGCCGTCGCCCGCCTCGCCGTCGGCAACCCATTTCACGAAGCCCTTGGGCCCGATGAAACTCAGCACCGGCACGCGGAACTTCATCATCCCGGGCGTCGATGGGTCGTCCGTCAGGATCAGCCCGCCCATCGAGACCGGCAGGTTAGTGCCGTTGTAAATCTCGAACCAGTCATTGCCGGAAACGGGATTCGCCATCCATTCGTTCAGCCGCAGCAGATTGCTCGAGCCGAGCGGCGCGACGGCGGAGTTGATCGCGCCGACTGTGGGCGAGGCGAGCAGCCGCCATTGGCCTCCGGAAAGGCCGATGGATTTGTCAACGATCTGGAAGCCGAATTCGACCGAATTCACAAGCTGGCGGGCCGGGTTGAACAGGTAAATCCCGCCGCTCTGCCCGTCGAGCCAACGGCCCGTATTGTAGTCGCCCGCATTGGTCGAGGCGGCCCGGCCGCCGTCGCACCAGACCACGACGTAGTTGCCGCCTGCCACGCTGGCGCCCGGCGGGAAGGTCCACTGGCCAGGCTCAATGCCATCCACGCTGAGGCTCAGACCGTCGAGGCTGGCGGGCGTGGCGTTGGTGTTGAGCAGTTCGATGAAATCGGCGTAGCGGCCCCCGTTGATGACCACGCCCTGGTTGCGGGCGAGGATCTCGTTAAGGATCGGCCCCGAGTACGTTACCAGGAAGTTGTTCGTCCCTGGGCTGCCGGGGGAGGAGAAATCCGCGAACGTGCTGCTGCCGTCGGGCAGTCGGCCGCGGGAGACGCCTTCGACGGCGTTCGCGTAGCTCACGCGGTTGATTTCCACCGCGGTGGCGTCGGAAAGAATGATCGATCCGCCCGCCGCCGGCAGGTTGAAGTCGAGGTGCCGCGCGCCGACCCCCTGATCGGCCAGGAATTGCACGAACCCGAACGGTGCGATGAACGAGAGCGAAGTGACTTGGTGAACGGTGGAAGTCGTCGAGAGATAGAGGCCGCGCAGCGCGACGGGGAGCGCGGCGGTGTTGTAGAGCTCGATCCAATCATCGGCGCCCGGCAGGGGGTTGGCCATCCACTCGTTGATAACCAGGTTGCTGGGCGCGGCCGTCGCGGCGGCGATGTTCGGCGCGTTGGTCGTCACCGTGGTCAGCACCCATTGGCCGCCGACGCGCCCGACGGAGTAATCGGGCAGTTGCAGGCCGAGCGTTACGGCGTCGATCCGGTTTGTCGCGGCGTCGTAGAGGTAGAGGCTCTCGCCATCCGGATCCATCGAGAAGCCCGCGTGCAGTCCGGGTGTGGTGTTCGTCGTGGCATCGAGCCAGACGATCAGGTAGCCACCGGCGGCGATGAAGTGGTGGTCATCCTCGTATAAGACGAATTTCCGCGGGTTGCCGTCGTCGCTGAGGCTCCAGCCGGCGACGTCCACGGGCGAAGCACCGGCGTTGTACAACTCGACGAAGTCCGGGAACGTGCCGCCGTGGTTCAGCGCGGAGGTGTTCGCGGCGAGGATTTCGTTGAGGCGCACGGTGGGCGGTGGCGGAGGCGCGGAACCGGCGCCGGGCGTGCCACCGGGCTGGGTGCTGGCGGTCCAGTTGGCGGGATCATCCGGGTCGCCGGACGGGTTGAGGATTTCGAGCGAGCGCCCGCCGCCCGTCGCGGTCGCGGCCGTGGGCCAGGGGCTGGCGTTGTCGTAGGTGACGGAGGTGATGATGTTGCCGAAGCGGTCCCGCAGGACGATGCGTTCGCCGCCGTTATTGAGCGCGCCCGAGTAGTAACCCGCGACAGTCACCCCGGGATACCGCAATGCAAATGCCGCCGGATCGATATCGGTCGCCAGCACCAGCCTGGCCCCGGCGCCCAGGGTCGTGCCTTGCAGGAAGGTGTAAGTGACGCCTTCCAGCGTCATAAGACTCAGGTCCACCGCCGCGCTGCCAATGTTCTGGATTTCGAGGAATTCGTGCGCCGCGTTGGTGGGGTTGTAGTTCAACTCGGAAAAGCGGAGCGGGATGCCCATCGAAGCGACGGTGAATTGCGCGTCAGCCAGCGCGCTCCAGTTCGTGCCGTCCAGGAGCGTTCGAGCCTTGATCCGAACGCTGCTGCTCAGCGTGACCGGGCCGGTGTAAGTGACGGCGGCGTTGGAAACCGCGCCGCTGAACGGCACGCGCGGATCGTCCCCGTTGGTCGTGTAGTAGATTGATCCGCCGAGCGGCGCGGTCATCGTGAGCGCAAAGCCCGGCACGACGGCCCCGCCGTGCTGGTTGAAGGCGGGCGCATTGGACGACGCGAACTTGCCGTAAAGCGCGTTGGAGAAACCGTACAGGCCGTAGAGGTTGAACTGGCCCATGACGATTGGATACCGGTCGCGCGCCCATTGAAGGATTTCAGGGTCCAGGGTCGGGATGAAGCCGAGCAGTTCTGTGCGAAGTTGCTCGAAGCGGTTGCTGATGTTCAGGCCGGTGAGCGCGCCGCCGTTGAAGAACTGTTTATGGATGCGATCGGCCCAGAGCAGTCGGAACTCGGGGTTGGGCCGCAGCGCCTGGTAAATCCGGGCGATCTCCGAGTTGACCGTGCTGTTCAGGCCGGCATCCTCGGTCCCCGTGCCGGTGAACGCGAAGGAGTCGCGCGACACGGCCAGGGCATAGATGCCCATGGCCCATTCGGTATCCCAGGGGATAAAGCGCCAGATGCCGTTGGTGGCGCGCTCGCGGCCCGCCCGCCAGTTGTTGGCCGGCCAATCGCCCATCGCGGTGTAAGCGTTGAGCAGGCAGTAATCGACGAAGTTCGGCAGATCCAGGCGCCGGGCAGCAGCCTCATACGCAGCCTGGTTGGTAGTCAGCCGGACCGTCGAGTTGGACCAGAAAAGACTCATTAAGCTTCCTGACCCGGGAGCACTGAGCGTTCGACCGAAGTCGATGCGGTCCCCGTCGATGATGCCCGGGCCTTCGCTGCTGGTGGCGAAGTC
>CAZZAQ010000065.1:0-2567 GCA_964652165.1 uncultured Bifidobacterium sp. | reverse complement strand
CGGTCCGACGACGTCCCATTCCGATCCACCGCCGAAGTAGGACTGGAGCATCTCCTCGTGGACGCGCTCACAGGGATTGTAGACAGTAAGGATCCCCGAGCCGCCGGGGTCGTTGGTGTGAATGGCCCCGTTGAGCAACACCAGGGCCAGGTTCCCGTGGGGAGCGACCTGGCCCATGTCGTGCGAGAGGCGCATCGTGATTTCGTTGCGGATGAAAGGGTTAACCTTCTCGTTGTAGCCGGCCCGCAGCACGATCTGGTTGAAACTCCGCACGGAGGTCAGTGGGAACAGCGGATAGTTCAGGCGGACTTCCCCGTAATTGCCGCGGAAATAGAGGCGGAAGGAGAACTTGCTGGCGGGTATCGTCCGGGGCCGCTGCCAGTCGCTGCCCTGCACGCGAATGCCGCAGTCGACTTGAAAGCCCGTGCTGCCGTTCGTAAGGATGTACTCGGCCGAGACCGGCCGTTCATACGCGAGGCCGTGCTGGGAGGGGTTGTGGTAATCGGTCGCTGGGTTGTTCGTCACGAAGGCCGTGCCCTCGGCACGGCCGGTTTCAGGGTACATGCCGATGACGCCCGAACGGCCGACCCAGTTGTTCGTCGCCGTGACCACGTTCATGACCGGCAACGTCCGCTGGGCGGCGGTCAAATGGAACAAGTAGCTGTGGGTTTTGACCGTCGAGGGCAGCAGACCGGTCCGGAACGCGCCGGCGCGCAGCATTGTGGTGTTGGTAATCCGGAGAGGCGCCGCGTAGAAGGCGCCGTTCACTGCTGTCGGCACGGAACCGTCGGTGGTGTAGCGGATGATCGCCGCGGGCGTCGGGCAGGAGAGGACCAGATTGAAGGGCTGGCTGAAAAACCCGCGCGACACGCTGAAGTGCACCGACTCGGCCACCCCGACGATGCTGCTCATGCCATTCGGACCGCCCGGAGTCGGTGGAGCGAAATAGCGCAGGTTCCCCACGGCGTCGTAGCCGTAGGACGTGTCGTTGCGCTGCTCGGGAAACGGACTGAACGCGCTGGCCAGCGCGCGGGGCGAGTCCGCCGTGTAAAGACCGAGGAACTCGCCGCTCTGGACGAGCTGGAAGTTCGTGTGCATCCGATTCGGGCCGCTCGCCGGCTTGCGATCCTTGCCCGATGCGAACACCACGAGGTATTCGCCCGGCGCGATGGTTCGCGCGGGAAACGTCCACAAACCCGGATTCTCCGCGTCATCGCTCAGTGACCAGTCGGCCAGGTTCACCGGGGTCGTGCCGCGGTTGAAGATTTCAATCCAATCCTGCTGCTCGCCGTCCTCGTCCAGCAATCCGCTCTGGTTGGAAGCAACCGCCTCATTGATCAACAGTTGGCCCGTCGACGCGTTCGGGTCGTAAGTGTAACTCCACGAACCCCCCGCGAAGGCGTTTGGCAACGGCGCTTGATCTGTGATGCCATGTCCGCCCGCCCACGCGACCTGCACTGCGCCCGTGGGCGGCGCAGGGAACTGGAAAACATACGGCCCGCCCGGCGCGCGGGTCACATTCGTGGCCGGCTGCGAATTGATCAGCAGATCCGACGCGTTGACGCCGTTGACCTCCTCGCTGAACGTCACCTCGATCTGGCTGAGCGTGCGGACAACGGCTCCACCGGGCGGGAACAGGTTGAACACCGTGGGCGGCACCGTGTCCTGAAGCGTGTATTGCCAAATCGCGCTCGGCGCCGCACCGTCAAATGGGTTGGGTGGCAGCGACAGGTCAGTGATGCCATGATTCGTGAACCAGGAGATCTCCACGGGCCCATAAGGCGGCTGGGCGAAGGTGAAGGTGTAGTTCGACCCGCTGCCGGACAGCGCGGTGGCTGGTTGAAAGTTGAGCTGCAAGTCGTCCGCCGTCACCCCTTGCACCGGCTCGGAGAAGTTCACGGTGATTTGTGTCAGCTCGGTGCGCGTGCCCGCCGGCGGGCTGAAACTGGTGAGGGTCGGCGGGATGGTTTCGCCGATGATGGTTGACAGGGCGCAATCAAAGTCGATGTCGCTGCTGGCGAGGGTTGTGTTGAACACCTGCACGGTGAGCCAGTTCGTGCCGTTGTGGAGGAGGCCCGTCACCGGGTACCGGCTCATGCTGTTGATCGGCACCGGCTCGGCTACGCCGGACGCCAGCGTGGTGCGCGTCGGGTCGCCCGTCACGTTTTCGCGGAACACCTCCACCCCGTTGATCCACGCGATATAGCCGTCGTCGATGAAAGCGTCCCATTTGAGCGCGCCGACCTGTGCGGCGTTGTTCACCATGAACGTGCGCCTCAGGAATAAGCAGGAGTAGTTATTCGGCATGTCCGTCAACTGGGTGCCACCGGACAACGTCGAGCTGTCGCCGGTCGTGTCATACCAGAACGGCGCCGCCGCGTTGGCGAAAGCCGCGTCGTTGAAATTGGTGTTGCGCCACTCGGTGATGTCCGGCAGCGACGCCTCGTTCGTCCCCCGGAGAAACCTCCAGGTCGCATTCATCGAGGAAACCGTGTTGGTGATGGAAATGGATGCCGCCTGGGCGACGACCGTACAACAAAAAAGCGTCAGTGGAACAAGTCGCGTGG
>CAZZAQ010000064.1:0-12019 GCA_964652165.1 uncultured Bifidobacterium sp. | reverse complement strand
GCAAAAGCGTTTGACGAAATGCGCGGCCAGTTCGTCGAGGTCTTCGAGGCGCTCGCGCAACGGGGGCACGCGAAGGTTTTGCACGTCGAGCCGGAAGTAGAGGTCCTCGCGGAATTGGCGCTCGCGGACAGCTTTCCGCAGGTCGCGATTGGTGGCGGCGATGATGCGGATGTCCACCGTGAGCGTGGTCTCGGCGCCGAGCGGCTGCACCTCGCGGTTCTCGATCGCCCGCAGGACCTTGGACTGGACGAGCAACGGCATCTCGGCGATCTCGTCGAGGAAGAGCGTGCCGCCATCGGCCTGCTCGAACTTTCCGATGTGGTCGCGAGTGGCGCCGGAGAAGGCGCCCTTGACGTAGCCGAACAGCTCGCTCTCGATCAGCGAATCGGGGATGGCAGCGCAATTCATCTTCACAAGCGGGCCGGCGCCGCGCGGGCTGTGGTCGTGGATGAATTGAACCAGCAGTTCCTTGCCGCTGCCAGTCTCGCCGTGGATGAGGATAGTCGCCTGCGTCGCAGCCGCCTTGCGGGCCTGTTCCTGGAGCTTCTTCATCGCGGCGCTGCCGCCGAGCATCGCGGGCGAGCCGAGCTTTTCCTTAAGCTGGGCGTTTTCCTGGCGCAACGTCTGAAGCTGGTGGGTCTTGGCCAGGCCGCGGACCCAAAGCTGGCAGATGGCTTGAAGCAGCACGCGGTCGTCGGCCGCGAAGTCCTGCTGATCGACAGGCCGCACGACGACCAGGAAGGGCGCAGGCTCGGCGCTGGCCGAATGGGGGCGCAGCGGACAGACCAGGTAGTTGAACTCGCCGACGCCGCGCTGATGGCGGGCAACGTCGCGGCCAGGGATGGCGACGGCTTCGGCGCGTTCCTGGAAATTCTTCGCCAGGAACGCGGCGAGTTTCACGGCCGGCTTTTTGCCCGCTTCGTTGGCGAAGGATTTGAGCTCGGCTTCGGCGGAGTAAAGCTGGACTTCCGCCGCGTGGAGGGATTCGAGGAGCAGCGCCAGGCAGCGGTCGATCAAGGTCTTCTCGTCAAGCCCTTCGGCGATCCAGAAGCAGACGTGGTAAAGCGTGGCGAGCTGGCGTTGCTCGGGGGCGTCGGGCAGGCGGACGCGCGCGTCGATTGTCTGGTCAACGCGCAATGCCGCTTCGAGGCCGGGCCGGCTCGTCGAGGCGGTCGTGTCGGCGGGCGCGGCGGTGGCCAGCTCGAGCACGAACTCGCTGATGGTGATCTTGTCTCCCGGCTGGAGCACGGCCTTTTTGCGCGGGACGCCGTTGACGAGGATGCCGTTGCGGCTGTCGAGATCGCGGACCGTGACGCCGTCCGGACCCGAAGTGACCTCGGCGTGCCGGCGGGAGACCGAGGTGTGCGGCAGGGGAATGGCGTTCGAAGGATCGCGGCCGACGGTCGCCGCGCCGCCCGGGAGCTTGAAGGACTCGAGCCGCCGGCCGGCTTTGGAAAGAATGAGAACCCAGTTGGAGGCTGCTGGTTTCATGCGGGCCGTGAGCGTTGCTTTAGTCCCGCTACAGGCCGAGCCGCAAGCCGAAAAAGCGATTGGTGGCCGGACCAAGGGGCACGAAGAAGCTTTGAAGCACTTCGGGCACGCCTACTGCGTTGGTAGACCAGAAGACCGGCCAAGTGACGGACGGATCGTTCCAATTGCAACCGGCAGGGCTGGGAAGACAAATCGGATTGAACCGATTGGTGGCGCGAAGCGAATAGTTCGTCCGGCCGGGGACCGCGATCGTGAAGTGCAGTCCGTCGGCCGCGCGAAACACGCCGTGGAACGTAGAGCCGATTTGCAGGCGGACGATCCCGTGTGCAGGCAGGGAACTGCCGACCTTGCCGGAGACACGAACCTGGAGGGGCCTCCCGACCACCAGGTTGCTAAGTGTGAGGACACTTGTCCGTCGCGCGCCGCTGTCGTCGTCGCACCCCAGCGGAGCGTAGTTGTTCACGAGATCCTCAACTTCCAGGACGGTGTCGAAATCGCTCCCTTCCGTGCTGAAGCGCAATGAGGGCGTCGGGAGGAGCGGCGTGTGGAAGACCACCTTCGGAAAGGCGGTAAGCACCCCGCATCTTATCGCCAGGCTTTGAGGAGCATCGTCGGTCGTGAACAGCACCGGAATACCGTGGTGCATCGGAAGGGTGCCGCCCCCGCTGGCCGGCACGAAGCCGCTGCCTTCCGGGACGGCGATGCGGCCCGCGACGGGCACACCTTGTCTGGTGATGCAGACCTGAAGTTCTCCCGGACGGCTGTCCGCGGAACAAGTACCGTTGAACGCCCGCGCGAAGTAAATGCCGACATGGTCGCGATGGACGTTGGTAATGGTCAGCGTCGAGCCGAAGGCGCCAGGAATGGGCACGCCGTTGAAGAACCATTGATAGCCGCTGGCCAGGAGCGCCTGGAGATGGAAGCTGACCGTCGCCCCGTAGGTCGAAACAATGTTGGACGGCTGTAGAAAAATGATGGGCGGCGTGCAGAGTTCCGCGAAGGCCTGGACGCCGCCAAAACGGTTGTTCACCGTGACGGTGTACTGGCCAAGATTGGGCGCCTGGACGTTCGGGATAACGAGCGTCGGCCCGTCCGCGCCGGGAATGCTCTTCCCCTGGTGGCTCCACGAAAAACTGAGTGGTTCTTCTCCGAGGACGACGGCTTGAAACACCGCCGGCTGGCCAATACGGGCGTTTTGATGCTCTGGAACGTTGACGAAAACCGGCCGCCCGAGTTGTGCCGGCTGGCCCAGCAGCATCAAATCGAAGCTGATGTCGCTGGAAGTCGCGCTGCTTTGGTGAATTTCTACCGCGAGGAGGTTCTGGCCGGAGCGGAGAAAGGTCGGGTTGATGTTGGTTGAGACGTAGGTCGCCCCGTCGTCTCCGGCGGCGCCGAGGGCGAGCGTGTTGAAGGGAATGGGGTTGGTGGGATTGAAGTTGCTTCGAAACACCTCGGCGCCGTTCAGCCAGACCACCGCGCCGTCGTCGCGCAGGAGTCGCAGCAAAAGGTTGGTAAACAACAACGGGTTAGACACGTCGAAGGTGTGCCGGAAATAGGTTGTGATGAGATGGTTTGTGGCCGGGCCGCCATTGATCTGGGTGCGCTCAGGCCGGGGCGGGTCGTCGGTGGTGTCGCCGTAACCAAATTCTGACAGACCGACCGGCCACGAGAGGTCTACGAAACCCGGCAGATGCCAGTTTGTGCCCTGGTCCGATCCGTTGTCGAGGTATCGCCAGAAGGCCCCGTTGGGCACCAGGGCCGACAGGCCGAATTCCGGGAAAACTTCAATGATCACCGGGAGCGACGCTGTGCTCAAGCCGTCCACGTCGCGGGCGACCGCCGTGATCTCGTGTCGTCCGCTCGTCAGATTTCCCAGTAGAAACGTGTGCGGCCATGTGGTGTCCGTGAACCAGAGCACCCCGTCGACCCTGAAATCCACGCCGGCGATCGGGCTGTCGGGGTCGGTCACCGAAGCGGTCACGAGTGCGTTCGAGCCGATGCCATACGCCGCTCCGGATGACGGCTCGACGATATCCACAGTTGGAGGGGCCAGCTCGCTAAACGCAAGCAGTTCGAGGTCGAAGCCCAGGTCCGAACTGTTTGGCGTCGCCTGATGGACTTCGGCAGCGATCACATTCTGCCCGTCCCTGAGCCACTGGCGGTTGATAATCGCCGTGAAATAGTTTGTTTCCACGGGCCGGTTCAATGCGTTCGAGGCGAGCGTCAGGGAATTCAGCGGTCCGGG
Source organism: uncultured Bifidobacterium sp. (assembly GCA_964652165.1). GTDB lineage: Bacteria > Verrucomicrobiota > Verrucomicrobiia > Limisphaerales > JADJPG01 > DASTLJ01. The sequence continues at coordinate 8,283 of CAZZAQ010000064.1, read as the reverse complement.
CTGCAGGTTGAATCGAAACACTTCGTTCGTGTTTAGGTAAATGACCGCGCCATCATCGACGACCATTCGTGCGACGAGCCGGACGACACCGCTGGTGTTCGGCACCGAAAACCGGTGCCGGAAATAGAACGTAATGTATTGGTTGGCCGCGTTGCCGATGACGGTCGCCTCCCCGTCATTGCCGAAGCCCAGTTTCGCCTGGCCGAAAAACCATCCAAACTCATTGAACTCCGGGGCCACCCACGAAGGGTCCGGCTGGGTGCCGTCGGCTAGATACGACCATTGAGCGCCCGACGGGATCAGCGGCCACTGCGCCCGGGCGTTTGCGCGGCCCAACGCCGCGGCCAGCAGGCACACGGCCGTCAGCAGGCCAATTGTGGGCAGGCGCAAACCTTGGGGGGAGGAGCGCATGAGATTCATGGGCTTGTAGCAGTTCCGGCGAAAACTACAATCGGAAAGCGGCAACGGCTGAAGGGGGCGTCTGGGACTCTTGCAGTCGCAGAGCGACTGCTTGAATGAGGGGCGTGCAAGTCTCCTGGGCCGCAGCGGCCCCGTTGCCTCCCGGCGCGCTGCTGGCGAGGACGTCCGCGCTCGGGCGTATCTCACGTTATTGCAGAGTGAGTGTTCACCTCTCATTAGCACCCAGCTTTAGCTGGGTGTGGCCGGCGTGAAACTGGATCGAACCGCTTCAGCGGTTTCCAGAACGGCAAAACCGCTGAAGCGGTTCTGCCTCTCTGGCCTCACAGTTCACCCAGCTAAAGCTGGGTGCTAATGAGAGGCCCCGATGGATTGCAAGAAATTGAGATGCGCCCTCTGCGCTCCTCGCCCAAGCTCCAACCTCGCCAATCAGGCCGTAGTGCGGCAGGATTCCCCCCGTGCCCGCGCGCCCGAAACTTCAGACCCGCCAATCGGGCGGGCTTGTTGGCGCGCTGATTACGATGCTGCTCGGGTTCGCATTGCTGAACCTGAACCTGCCCATCGGCAAGAAATTGGTCCACGTCAGCTACGATCTGCCGTTCCTCGTCCGTCCGGTCGAGATTCCGGATGATGTGCGAATGGTGTACTTGAATGACGAGGCACACCATGAACTGCAACAGCCGTTCAACGCGCCTTGGGACCGGAATTACCATGTCCGGCTGCTCGAGAAACTCGCTACTGATCACGCGCGAGCTGTGATTTTCGACATCGTGTTCAGCGATGCCGACCCCAAAGACGCGACAGACAGGAGTCTGGCCAAGGCCATCGGAAAACACGGCCGCGTGGTTCTCGCCGCAGACTACAGCCCCGGTGGATTCGATCAGGCGTTCGGCATGAAGCTGACGCGGCCCGCCGACCTTTTTCGGAAGGCCGCGGCAGGCTGGGGCATCAGCCAATTGGACCATCGGCCGGACTTTGAAGTGCGCAGGCATTACCACGGGCCGATGACAACGGACGAATTGACGTTGAGCGAGAGCTGGGCGGCGGCCTACCTTTGCGGCGTCGCGGAAGCGCAAAACCCCGCCAGCCGTCCGCGGGAACGCTGGGTCAATTACTATGGGCCGCCGGGATCGCTTCCGGGGGTCGGCCTGCACCAGGCGATAGTGGCAGACGGCGTGCCGTCCGGCTATTTCAGCAACAAGGTCGTATTTGTAGGCGCGTATCTCAGCACCTACTTCAGCGGCCAACGCAAGGACGAGTTCAAAAGCCCCTGGTCGGTCGTCGCGAAAGGCGAAGGCGACAGCGCGTTCAGGCTGTCGTTCATGCCCGGGGCCGAGGTCCACGCCACGATGTTCCTGAACTTGATGCGCGGGGACTGGCTGCGGCGGTCGCCCGATATCCCCGAGTTGATCGGCGTGCTGTTGCTCGGGCTTGGCTTTGGCTACGGGTTGGTGCAACTTCGCCCCCTGTTCGCCGCGCTGGCGGCGCTGCTGGCGATACTGCTTGTGACGGCATTGGCCTGCCTCACGTTTGTGCTTTGGCATTTCTGGTTCCCGTGGCTGGTGCTCGTCGCCCAGGTGTTCGTCGCGATGAACTACGCGGTGATCTTCAATTCCATCCAGCTCTACGTGCAAAAGAAACTCTACGAGCAGACCCTCTCGCTCTACGTCTCGCCCAAGCTGGTCAAACGCTTCGCCGCCAACCCCGAGAAGGCGCAGCGGTTCCTCCAGCCAGGGGCGGAGAAACAGACGGTCACGGTCGTGTTCACGGACATCGCCAATTTCACAAGCATCAGCGAGGGGATGGATTCGGACGACCTTTGCCACCACATGAACCGGTATTTCCAGCAGGCCGTGTCGAACTGCATCCATCCCACGGACGGCACCGTCGTGAAATACATCGGCGACGCCATCTTCGCTTTCTGGAACGCGCCCGAAGCACAGCCCGACCACGCTTTACGCGCCTGCCGCGCCGCGTTGAACTTCCGGGACCAGCCGGTTCAGGAGATGAACGGGCGTCCGCTCATCACCCGAATCGGTCTGCACACTGGCGAGGCCAACGTCGGCAACTTCGGCAGCACCGAGCGCGTCGATTACACCGCGCTCGGCGAGAACATCAACCTGGCCTCGCGCATGGAGGGACTGAACAAATACCTTGGCACCACCGTGTTGGCGACCGGTGACACAGTCGCCGCTGCGGGCGATACGCTCGTCGCCCGTTTTTGTGGCGTGTTCCGGTTGAAAGGTTTCGAGAAGACCGTCGAGGTCTACGAATTGATTGATCCGCTTGAGAAGGCCGAGCGGACCCGGGCCTGGCGCCAGGCTTTCGCCGCCGCCCTGGATTATTTCCGCAAACGCGACTTCGCCTCCGCCGAAACCGCCTTCCGCCGCGTGCTCGAACTTCGTCCCGAGGACGGCCCGACGAAGTTTTTCCTGCACAAGCTCGACGAGTTCCGCGCCGACCCGCCGCCGGACGGCTGGAAAGGTGAGGTGGAGTTAAAGGAGAAGTGAGAAAGCAAACCTCCCTCTCGACCCGTTGAGCCGGAATGGGCCCGGCGGGCTGCGGCCGGAAGACGAAGGCGCGGCTTAGCGAACCGCGGCGCTGGCGGCGCCGCGGAGGTGGCGGTAAAGCTGGTCCTTCAAGTGCGCCCGCCTCATCTTCAGTTCGTCGGTCTCCTGGTCGGTGGCGAAGTCGATCTCTTCCTCGATGCGGCAGACCTTGTCGTCCACCTGGTGGTATTCGTCGAACTTCGTCCGGAATTGCTCGTCGCTCACCTTGAGCCATTGGATGGTCTCACGGTGCTCGGGGAATTCCTTCAGGAGCGGATGATGGAGGTCCATAAGGTTGTATCGTCAGATACGGCGGCGGTATTGTCGCCCACCGCCGTCGGGAATCAAGCGGGCTTTTTTCCGATTCGGCGGTGAAGCGCGGCTGAGAGTGGCGGCTGAAAATACAGGCCATTTGGCGCTTGGATTGGGAAGCAAGCCGGATTACAAGCCCAGCACGACCCACTTCAGCATGAGCGAGTTTACGCGCATCCTCCAAATGGCCGAGCAAGGTGACAGCACGGCTTCCCAGGAATTACTGCCTCTGGTCTATGAGGAACTGCGCCGCCTCGCCGCCGCCAAGATGGCGAATGAAGCGCCGGGCCAGACACTCCAACCGACGGCGCTCGTGCATGAGGCCTGGTTGCGGCTGGGCGCGGACGCGCAACCCAACTGGCAGAACCGCGGCCATTTCTTCGCCGCAGCCGCGGAGGCCATGCGGAGGATTTTGGTCGAGAACGCGCGGCGCAAGCTCCGGCTCAAACGCGGCGGCGGACAGGAATGGATCGAACTGCACGAATCCGCTCTCGAAGCCCCGGTCGAGGACGAAAAGATCCTTCAAGTCAACGAAGCATTGGAGGCTTTGGCTGCGCAGGACCCTCAGAAAGCGAACATCGTCAAGCTGCGATTCTTCGGCGGGTTGGACCACGCAGAAATAGCCGCCTTGCTCGGGGTGAACGAAAAGACTGTCCGCCGCCACTGGGAAGTGGCCAAGGTGCGGTTATTCCAAAGCATTAAGGCACAGGAATAATTCTCAGAAAATGCGCTGCGACTGTCCACTTTTGTTCCCGGACGGCGCATAGGTGGGAAAAGACATGGAATCTTCGGACGACATTTTCCTGAACGCGCGGGAGATGGTTGACCCCGTCAAACGTGTTGCGTACCTCGACCAGGCCTGCGGCGGCGACGACGCCTTGCGCGCTTGCGTCGAGGCGATGCTGCGCGACGCGAAAGAGGCAGAGGATTTCTTCGGCAAGAAAGGCACGATCGTTTTCGCTCGTGCGGACACCCATTTGACCGAAGGGCCGGGCACGGTGATTGGCCGCTACAAGCTGCTCCAGAAAATCGGCGAGGGCGGCATGGGCGTCGTTTACATGGCCGAACAACGCGACCCCGTCGTCCGCAAAGTCGCGCTCAAAATCGTCAAGCTCGGCCTGGATACGCGCCAGGTCGTGGCGCGCTTCGAAGCCGAACGCCAGGCGCTGGCGCTCATGGACCACCCGAACATCGCCAAAGTCCTCGAAGCCGGCGCGACCGAAGCCGGCCGCCCCTATTTCGTGATGGAATTGGTGCGCGGCATCAAAGTCACCGAGTACTGCGAGCAAAACCATCTCTCCACCGAAGAGCGGCTCGATCTCTTCGTCAAGATCTGCGGAGCCGTCCAGCACGCGCATCAAAAAGGCATCATTCACCGCGACCTCAAGCCTTCGAACATCCTCGTCGCCGATCTCGACGGCGTACCCATGCCCAAGATTATTGACTTCGGCATCGCCAAGGCAACGACCGGCCAGCCACTGACCGACAAAACTGTTTTCACCGAATTCGAGCAGTTCATCGGCACACCCGCTTACATGAGTCCGGAGCAGGCGAAGTTGAGCGGACTGGACATTGATACGCGCACGGACGTTTATTCGCTCGGCGTGCTGCTCTACGAACTGCTCACCGGCAAGACGCCCTTCGACGCGAACGAACTGCTGGCCGCGGGGCTGGACGAAATGCGCCGCACGATTCGCGAAGTCGAGCCGGTCAAACCCAGCACACGCCTCACCAATGAATTCGCGGCAGCGGACGTCAGTCCGCTCAAATCTCCTGGAAGCGGCGAGAGAAAAATTAGAGCCAACTTGCGTCGGCTGCTGCAGGAAGTGCGCGGCGACCTCGACTGGATCGTGATGAAGTGTCTGGAGAAGGATCGCAACCGCCGCTACGAGACGGCCAATGGGCTGGCGGCGGATATTCGACGGCACTTGGAGAACGAGCCGGTGGTGGCGTGTCCACCGAGTCGTTGGTATGAGTTTCAGAAGAGCGTCAAGCGGCACAAGGTCGGTTTCGCGTCGGTGGCAGCGCTGATCGTCGTGCTCACGGTCGGCGTCCTGACCAGCACCTGGCAGGCGGCTCGGGCGACTCGCGCCGAACGCGAGGCCCGCCAACAACTGTTTACCGCGCTCTGGGGCGAAGCTCGCGCAACGGTCCGCAGCGGCGTTTTGGGGCACCGAGTTCGGGCCTTGGAAGCGTTACGGTTGGCCGCTTCAATTTCCAACCGAGTGGAACTGCGCCGCGAAGTGTTCGCCGCGCTCGCCCTGCCGGATTTGCATTTCGAGCGGGAGGTTCCAATTGGGTCCAACGTGACTTGGGTCGTCTGCGATCCATCTCTCCAACGAATGGCTTTGGCGCGGGGGGTTGACCCCATCGAAATACGCTCCCTGTCTGATGGCGCGTTGCTGGCGACATTACCTCCGAGCACCAACCTGGCTGCGCATGTGATCCAGTGGAGCCCGGATGGCCGCTGGCTGGCCGTCAAACGCGACCGACCTCGCAGCGGGCTGCGCGCCGATTGGGAAATCTGGGATGTGTCGTCCATGCGCCGCCAAATGCTGCTTCAGAACGTGCTTGCAGACACCCTCACTTTTCATCCACGGGAAAATCACCTTTTAAGCGTTCGCCGCGGCATTCTCTTCCGCTGGAATCTGGCAAACGGTGAGGAACTGGCGCGCTTTCCCCTCTCGATCGAACCGACGCGCATCGAAGTGGCCCCTGACGGCAAGCAGTTCGCCACAGTGCATACGGCTACAAACCGACAGATTGTGACGGTGTGGGAGGATTTCGGCGGCCCGGCGAAGTTTTCCTGGACGTTCGCCGATTGGGTGGTTTTACGCTGGCATCCACTGGGGAAATGGCTCGCCGTCGCAGATTACGGCGGCAAGGTCCAGCTCCTGGACCCCAGAACCGGCGAAATCCAACTGCTCGGCCAACACAAGGTGCAAGCTGTGACGCTGGCTTTTAGTCCCCAGGGCGATTACCTGGTGAGCGGGGGCTGGGAGCGCGAAATGATCTGTTGGGACCTGCGAACACGGGCGCCCGCCTTTGCCATGGCAATCAACAGTTACCAATTGCAATTCAGCGCCGACGGACGCCGTTGCGCCACGGTCGTTCGGGCCCCAAACCAATTCTTCCAGGAGTTGAAACTTTATGAGTTCGAAAGAACTGATGGGTTCCGTCAATTTCAGGAAGCGTTAGGCTCCCGCCTCGATCAGGCGGCTTTCTCGCTCGACGGCCGCTGGTTCGCGGCCTCGGGCAAAAACCATGTTGGCGTTTGGGACCTCAGTTCCATGGGGCCCGGCGCATTGACAGATCTACAAGCGACGTCGCGCCTCTACTTTACACCCGACGCCTCAGAATTGTTCGGCAGTTCTCGCGAGGGCGGGTGGATGCGCTGGCAGATCGGCCCTGGCGTTCGACTCGGCGGGCAACTGTCAGCACCCCAACTTCAGCCGGTGTCGCTTTCCAACCCGAATGGGTTCAATTCCGTTTGCCTGGCCTCGAACCAGATCGTGTGGACGTGTTCCAGCGGTTCTCGCCTTGGCGCCTGCGGCGAGCGTGAAAAGGAGAGTCTCTGGACCCCGACCGAAGCGGGCCTCAGCGGCGTTTCTCCCGATGGCCGCTGGCTGGGTATCTATCGGTCGTTCGGCACTCGGTTGAACATTTATCGGCTTCCTTCCCTGGAACCGATGGCTCAGCTTACGACTCGCGCAAGCATTCATAATTTTTGCTTTTCGCCCGATGGCAACGAGGTGGCCGTCGCCTCCGGTCGCCTCATCGAATTCTGGAGCACAAGCAACTGGCAACGAACGCGAACCATTGCTGACTTTATGGATGTCCTTTACGGCAAGGACGGCCAGACCCTCTGGCTCATTAAAGACTACAGCACTGCAGGCCTGTACGATGCCAAGACGCTGGATCTCTTGTTGCCATTACCCAGTGGAATGCTTCCCCTCGCACTCAGCACCGATGGCCGGCATTTGGCGGTATCTGTGGACTTGCGCCGCGTCCAAGTCTGGGATCTGGCCGTCGTGAGGCAACAGCTCGCGCAACTGAATCTGGATTGGCGAGAGTAGCATCACCATATCCCACCATTTCGACCAACCTGACGGTTTTGTTGAAAGATTCTTCCGGCTGACGGCTAACCAAAGGTCTGAACCCAAGTCGTGTGGTTGTGTTTCCACAAAACTGCAATGTCCGTTTTCTCCCGCAGCTGGCGCATGTGTATGTGAAACCCAAACTAACCATTAAAGAAAAGGAACGAGGTATGATGAAGCAAAGGCTGACCGCACTGATCGGGATAATGAGCTTCTGCCTTCTTGGCCGGGCAGATCAACTCGACTCCGTGGAGTCAAACGCCCTCACAACATTGAAGAGCGGCCGGAACATTTTTCGGTTTGATACGTTCGGGGACCAGGCCTTCTGGGGCGACACGCTTAAGTTGCACCAGTCCATCGAGGGGGCGGATCACGGCGGAATCGGTCCGGGCGTAAGCCCGGGCACGGCGTTGGCCGTGGGCTTGAAAGTGGACGTGGAGGCCTTGCCCCAGTCTCTGAAACAGAAATTGGCCGCCGGACGGGTGGATTTGAACGACCCGGCCAGTACCTTGGCGCTGCTGCAGCTCAATGCGGTCGTCGGCGTGACTGGTTTCTTTGACCAACAGCAACGCCTCACCTCAATGGGAATCCAATGTGCGCTGTGTCACTCCACTGTGGATAATTCATTCGCCCCGGGAATCGGCCGCCGATTGGATGGCTGGCCCAACCGCGATTTGAATGTGGGGGCAATCATTAACCTGTCTCCGGATCTTTCCGCCTTCACCAACGCGCTCCAGGTGGACGAAGCCACTGTGCGGACGGTCTTGCTGAGCTGGGGACCCGGCAAGTTCGATGCCGCCCTGCTGCTGGATGGGAAGGCGTTTCGACCGGACGGCAAGTCGGCGGCCACTCTGATTCCCGCGGCCTTTGGCCTGGCCGGCGTCAATCTCCATACCTACACGGGCTGG
>CAZZAQ010000063.1:0-12041 GCA_964652165.1 uncultured Bifidobacterium sp. | reverse complement strand
CGATTCCGCCGACTCAGATCCCGACAACCGCCTTCTCTGGCACTTCACGCCCCGCCGGCTCGAAGTCGAGGCCATGCGCGACTCGATGCTCGCCGTGAGTGGACAGTTGAACCCGAAAATGTTCGGCCCGGCCATGAAGCCGCGCATCCCGCTCGCCGCCCTCGAGGCGAACACGGACAAGGAATCCATCTGGAAACCCTCAGATGAGATCGAAGCCTCGCGCCGGACGATTTACGCGTTCATCAAGCGCGGCCTGGTCGTTCCGATGCTCGAAGTGCTCGACCTCGGCGACACCGTCCACAGTTGCCCTCAACGCCAGGTGACAACCGTGGCGCCGCAGGCGTTGAGCTTGTTCAACGGCGAGTTTGTCAACCAGCAGGCGCGGCACTTCGCGGCACGACTGGAGCGCGAGGCGGGCAGCGAGCCGCGGAAGCAGATCGAATTGGCATTCCGGCTGGCGCTTTGCCGTCCACCGACCAAAGTGGAAATGGCGACGCTGATGGAGTTCTGCCGCGATCGACCTGGGCAGGCGGGGCTGGAACAAGTCTGCCGAGTGATTCTGAATCTAAATGAATTCGTCTACTCCGACTAAACCAACGGGAATAGATCGGTGGCCACGCTTGCGTCCCGGCGACGCCTACATCATCACATTCATTCTCCTATTGGCAGTCATCTTCTTTGGCTACGTGTGGCCGACCTTCCGATTGTTCAGGTCATTCGACCGCATCGAGCAAAATGCCAAGCGCAGGATTACCGCTCGGGAGCTTCAAGCGTGGGGTACCAACCTGTTGGCGCAACAGCCTCTTGGACAGTACCGATACCGAGTCGCGGAATTGGGCACCAACTTTCCGAAACAGCTACTGGGGCTCTGGAAGAATCCGCCGGACGTGATTGTCTACAAGTTGAGCACGAACAACTCAGGTACGGTTGCGCCGGGTTGGGTATACATCGCATGGGGCAGCGGCTTCATGGGACAGTCTGGCTTTGAGATTGGCCCCACTAATTTTATCAGCTACAAGGGAGGCCATGAATGGAGCGACGGGGTTTACTTTCGGAGAAAATGACGGCTTGATGTCGGATCGACATCGGATTTGCATTGAGAGAGATTTAAACAATGACTGCCTCCCGCTTCGTTCCTAATCGCACCCCCTGTGGCCGGACGCGCCGCGAATTCCTCTGGCAGGTCGGCGGCGGTTTCGCCGGGCTGGCGTTAATTGATCTTCTTTCTAGCAGCGGCTTCTTCACAAGCCGCGCCTCCGCAGCCGGCGGTTCAACGCTTCAACGCTTCAACGCTTCAACGAATCCCGGTCCGCTCGCGCTGAAACCGCCCCACTTCGCGGCCAAAGCCAAACACTGCGTCTTCCTCTTCATGAACGGCGGGCCAAGCCAGGTGGACACGTTCGACCCGAAGCCCGCCCTCACGAAGTTCAACGGCAAACCTTACTCGGGCGATTGCAAGGTCGGCTCGAACAACCGGGCCGTCGGCCACCTGATGCAGTCGCCCTTCGAGTTCGCGAAGCACGGCCGGAGCGGACTGGAAATCAGCAGCCTGTTTCCGCACACGGCGAAGTTCGCCGACGACCTGTGCGTTGTCCGCTCGATGTTTACCGACACCGCGGCCCACGCTTCGGGCTGTCTCCAGATGAACACCGGCAGCATCTTCATCGGCAAGCCGAGCCTCGGCGCCTGGCTCGGCTACGGGCTGGGCACGCCCAACCAGAATCTGCCCGGCTTCGTCGTGATGACCGATCCGCGCGGCGGCCCCATCGGCAGCGCGTCCAACTGGACAGCGGGCTACATGCCGGCGGCGTTTCAAGGCACGCTGTTCCGCAGCGGCGGCACGCCGTTGCTCGACCTCGCCACGCCCGAGGGCATCGACGACCGCACGCAACGCCGCAGCCTCGACCTCCTCAAGAAACTCAATGAAGAACATCTCAAGCAGCATCCCGACGAATCCGAACTCGTCGCCCGCATTGAGTCCTATGAACTGGCCTACCGGATGCAAACCACCGCCGCCGGACCTGGACCGCGAGGACGCCGCGACGCGTGAAATGTACGGCTTCAACCAAAAGCTCACGGCCGACTTTGGCCGGAAATGTCTCATCACCCGCCGGCTTCTCGAAAAGGGTGTGCGCTTCGTCCAGCTTTATTCGGGCGGCGGGCATATCGAGGACACCTGGGACGGCCACAACGACTGCATCAACAATCACAAGCTGCACGCCGGCGAAACAGACCGGCCCATCGCCGCGCTCATGGCCGACCTCAAACGGACCGGCCTGTGGGACGAAACGCTCATCGTCTGGGGCGGCGAATTTGGGCGCACCCCGACCAGCGAAGGCGTCGGCAAACCCGGCCGCGACCACGACTGGCACGGCTTCTCGATGTGGCTGGCCGGCGCGGGCGTGAAAGGCGGCCAGGCCATTGGCGCGACCGACGAAGTCGGCTTCAGGGCTGTCGAAGAGCCCTGTCACGTCGGCGATTTGCACGCGACGATTCTTCACCTGATGGGCCTGGACCACACGAAGCTCACCTATTTCCACCAGGGACTCGACCAGCGATTGACCGGCGTGCTCGACCGGCGCGTGATTCAGAAGGCGCTGGCATGAACTCCCCTCAACGGGGAGAGATTTCCCCGAATTTTTTGCGCGCAGGGCGCCCTTGAATCGGAACGGAGCGCCGGACTCCGATCCGGCTCGTCATGAAGAAATCTCCATCGAGCCGCATCGGAGTGCGGCGCTCCGGTTCATGGGCAGCCTCCTCGATTCCCAATTCGCGCATCGCGACCATGAACCCGGTAGGGACGCACTGCGGCGCGTCCAGGCCGACCAGCAGGTCGGCCCTACCAGGTTCATGGAAAGGGTTGCGAAGCCGGGAGTCCGCAATCCTGCGGGGCTGCGCATTCGAACCATCGCCCCGGCTGGAATCGCCTGGCCTGCCGGATCTTCAACAGGAGGCAACGGAGGGAACGGAGGCATTTTCTCCCTCTCTGTTCTCTCTGTTTGCTCCTGTTCAAACCGGGAGTTCATCTTTCTGCCCGCGGCCGCGGTTCATGGGAAGGGCCGGGGTGAGGGCTCCGGAGATGCACCCTGCAACTGATTGAGAGGCGCCCCCGGCGCCCGGCCGAAACTTTTTCCCGGGCGCGTCGTTCAACCTCCTGTCGGCGGCGTGCGATTCAGCGTGAATCCGGCCGGGCCGCCGGCGTGTTCATCAACCATCAAGACGAAAGGTTTGCCATGAAACCGAGGCAGGGATTCACCCTCATTGAGATCATGACACTTTCCCATTGGCAAGCCCTTCGACCCGCGACTAGCCTTTCGGCCCATGTCGCGGCTGCCGTTCGAGCTGTTCCTCGCCCTGCGCTATTTGCGTCCCAAGCGGACGTTCGTCTCCGTCATCACGCTCATCTCCGTCATCGGGGTCATGCTGGGCGTGGCGGTGCCCATCGTTGTCATCAGCGTCATGACCGGCTTCGACCACCAGTTGCGCGACAAGTTGCTCGGTTTGAAGCCCCACCTCCGCATTTTCAATTATGAAGACGTTCTCACCAATTATCAGGCCCTCTCGCGGGTCATCGCCTCGAACCGCCACGTCCGCACCGTGGCCCCGCTGATTCTCGGACCTGTGCTGGCCGAGACGCAGCCTGCCTCCGGCAAGTCCGAAGCGCTGGCGCCGCTGCTCCAGGGCATCGACCCGGCGTTCGTGACGAACTTCAGCGCCGTTGCCACCAGCATCATCTCCGGCGAACTGGACCTCGAAGGCGACAGCATCGTTGTCGGCGTCGAGATGGCTCGCGATCACAATCTCCACGTCGGCGACCGGCTCGCCATCTACGGGCCGCGGCAGTTGAAGGAAATGCGCGAACATCAGGGCAAGAGCAACGAGGTGATCATCCCTCCCGACGACTATACTGTGCGCGGGATCTTCGACGTCGGCTATTACGAGTACAACGCCAACATCATCGTCAGTTCCCTGCGCAGCGCTCAGAGCCTCTACCTGCTGCGCGGTTCGGTGCACAGCCTGCACGTCATGCTGCGCGATCCCGCCCAGGCCGAGGCCGCCCGCCGGGAGCTGCGCGCGGAGATCGACCCCGCCCTGGGCATCTCGACGTGGATGGCCGAAAGCTCGATCATCCTCACCGCCATCGCCGTCGAGAAGAGCGTGATGTTCGTTATAATGATTTTCATCGTGATTGTCGCCGCGTTCGGCATCATGAGTTCGCAAATCACGTTCGTGGTCCAGAAGACCCGCGAGATCGGGATGCTCAAGGCGCTCGGTTCCGCGCGCTCCGGCATCATGTCGGTGTTCCTCGGGCAAAGCCTGGTCGTCGGCGTCATCGGCGTGCTCGCCGGGCTGGGACTGGGCCTGCTCCTGGTCGAGATTCGCAATCCATTTCTTCATTTCATGCGGCGCGCCACGGGCATCGAACTGTTCCCTTCCTCCATCTACAACTTCTCGGAACTGCCGGCACTCGTCTCCTCGTGGGACGTGGCCCGCATCTGCGTTGCCGCGCTCATCATCTGCGTGCTGGCCGGGTTGGTGCCCGCGTGGACCGCTGGCCGGCTTCACCCCGTCGAAGCCCTGCGCCATGAGTGAGCCAGTCGTCACGCCGTCGGCGTCGACCCTCATCGAGGCGCGCGACCTCCACAAGTCCTACGCCATCGGCCGGCGCACGCTCGAAGTCCTGCGCGGCGTCGATCTCGAGATCGCCCGCGGCGAAATCCTGGCGCTGCGCGGCGCTTCCGGCGCCGGCAAGAGCACGCTGCTCCACCTGCTGGGCGGACTGGATGTGCCCAATCGCGGCGAAGTCATCTTCGCCGGGCGCAGTCTGACGGGCCTGGACGGCTCGGCCCTCGCGCTTTGGCGCAGCGCGAAAGTGGGTTTCATCTTTCAGGCTTATCACTTGTTGCCTGAGCTGGATGCGCTCGAGAACGTCTGCCTGCCCGCCCGCATGGCCCGCCTGCCCGCCGAGGCCGCCGAGGCGCGCGGCCGCGAACTGCTGGCGCGCGTCGGCCTGGCGGAGCGGACGGAGCACAAGCCCTACGAGCTTTCCGGCGGCGAACAGCAGCGCGTGGCCATCGCCCGGGCGCTGATCAACCGCCCGGAACTCATCCTCGCCGACGAGCCGACCGGCAATCTCGACAGCCACACCGGAGGGGAAATCATCGAGCTGCTCTTCGCCCTGCAGGCCGAGCGCGAGTCCACTCTGCTCATTGCGACCCACGATTCGAAGATTGCCGGGCGGGCCCGGCGCGTGATCGAACTGATCGACGGGCGCATTGAGAACGGCGAAATCCAAAAACCGGATGGGAGGCTCAGTAGTTGACGCGGCGCACGCGGCGCACGCTGTCAAAGGCCGTGTCGCGAGACACGACCGCTTCGCTGCGCAACCGTGCCGTGGCGGCGATCCAGTTATCATTCTCCCCGAGCCGGGCGCCGCGCGCCCGTTGCTCGCGATCCAGCCGGCCGGCTTCCATCGCCACAAGATCGGTCAAGTTGACGCGCCGGAACCGGGCCAGGAAGCGCCGGGCATCGGCGAAACGTTGGCACCCGGCGTAAAATTCCCCCACGCAGACCATCGGGACGCTCAACCTCCCGGCGTGCCGCGCCAGGAAACTGGCGGCCGGGCCGGGCCGCTTGGTTCGGGCTTCGCGCTCTAAGTCCAGCAGGAAGGTGGTATCAAGCAACACGGCGCCGGCGCCGCGCTTTGCGGCCTTTGGGTTTAGGCAGGCCGTAATCGCGCTCCAAGCTGGCGAGAATTTCCACACCTGTGTCGCACGGTTCGGGCAACTGGCGCAAAATCAGGTCTGAAAAGCTCTCCTTTCCTTCTTTGAGTTTTTTCAAACGGGCGTGCGCCTCGGCGCTGACGCTGATGGTGATGCTCGGCATACACACAAAGAATACAGGAACATGAACCTATGACAAGTCTCGAGGCGGCTCTGGCTCGGACCATCGGACCATCGAGCCTTGACGGTCCTCGAGAGCCAATCGGTTGCAAGGTTCGGCGCCGCCTGATTGGTCTTAGCCAGAACCTGGCTGGCCCTCCAACGCTCCAACCCTTCAACGCTCTGCTCCCCGCCCCGGCCTTGCCTTGTGAGCACCAGCGTAGAACTTCTTGTGCATCTCCAATAGGCGGGCGAGCTCTTTGATTGGCTCGGGATGATCTTCGACCCGGAGGTCGATGAAGCGGTCGTTGGCGCGGTCGTAACCGGCCTTGTCGCGCACGACTAGAAGCGCTGCGGATTGCTGGCCTCTTTTGTCCCCGCCGGCCTTCTGTCCCGCTTCGAGCGCCGCGACGAGCCAATCGGCCAGTTCGCTGCCCTCGACCTTGCGCGCCGCCTCGAATGCCTTCGCCATCTCGTCCACGACTTCGGGGCCGGCGAGGATGTTGCCCTGGACGCAAAAGTGTTTTCCCTCGCGATGCCCCGCCCACGGCTGGCAATTCGTGCCCGTGAAGCTGGCGGCATTGCCCCGCGCGTCGACGATGCCCGCCTGACGGATGGCGCTCTTGGCGTCAGCTCCGGTGAGCTGCTTCAGGGCCTCCGCCGCGTTGGTACCGGCTTGGAGCAGTGCCAGGCCGTCCGGTCCATAGTTCACGTTGGCCCGCGACTGCGTCGCAATGGCGCCGACGCCGGCTTTGGCCCAGGGAACGACACTGCCGACGCCGAAAAACTTGCTCTGCACCGCCACGCCGAGGTCGCCGGTCCCGGGATCGAAGCCGACAATGGAAAAAGTTGCGACCAGCGGCGCTGGCTCCGCGGGAGCAACGCTGGCGCCAGCCCGTGAATCCGGTGCGGTCAGGCAACCTGCGAGCGTGGTTCCAAGAAGGCCGGTCAGACGGAGGAGAGGAGATCGAGTCATAGAGTCGGTTCGTTAAGTCACAAGTGAAGTAAAACGTAAAACGTAAAGCGTAAAACGTAAGTGTTGGAGGGACGCGCCAACCGAGTCGAACACGCCCCCTTTCTTTTACGTTTCACGTTTCACGTTTCACGTTTCACGTTTCACGATGAGGTATCAAAACACTTCGTCCCACCGTTTCGAGTCCTTCAGCATCACTTCGCGCAACAGCCGAATGGGCGGCATGCCGTGCCGGAGACATTCATCATGGAATTTCTTCAGCGAGAAGTTCGCGCCTTCCTGCTTCTCGTAGTCGCGGCGCAGCTTGAGGATTTGGAGTTTGCCGAGCGTGTAGTAGAGATACTCCGGATCGTAGGCGCCGCGAATGGCTTCCTGTCGCGCGGGCTTTTCCTCGTAGTAACAATTGTCCTGAAAGAACTTCGTGGCCTCGTCCACGGTCATGCCCTGGCAATGCATTTTGATGGCCACGCACAGCCGGCAGAGCCGCAGCAGCGCCTCGTCCGACTGGGCCAGCCGGTACTTGGCGGTCTTCAGGTCGTCGGACTGCGGGACGCGTGAGGGCATGTTCGGACCGAAACCCGCGTCGAGAATCATCTGCTCGGTGTAGTGCGCCCAGCCTTCGACGAACGCGTAACTGTCGAGGATTTTTTCCAGCCGGTTGGCGGGCGAGGCATTCAGGCAGAGGAATTGCACGTAGTGGCCCGGATACGCTTCGTGGATCGAAACGACGTCGGTTGTGTAGTAGTTGAAAGCCGTGAGCCACTCCTCCTTCTGCGGCGCCGGCCACTCGGGTTCGACGGGCGTGACGTAATAATAGGCCTCGGCCGCCTTTTTCTCGAACGGTCCTGGCGTGTCCATCGATGCAAAGCTGGTCGCGCGGTCGAACTTCGGCGTCTCTTCGACCCGCGCGCGGACCTCGGACGGGATGGTAAGAATCTGTTTGTCGATGAGGAACTGCCGGATTGCTTCGAGGTTTTGGCGTGTGTCGGGAATCAGGTTCTGCTCGGTGGGGTGGTCCTTCTGAATGGCCTTGAACACATCGATGGGCCTTTTGGAAGGATCGATGCGCCTGGCCGACTCGGCGAAAAGCTGTTGCTCACGGCGCAGTTCGCGCAGGCCGATGGCCAGGATGCTCTCGGGCGGCAGCTCGATGAGTTCGCCTTCGCGAAGCATTCGGGCGAACTTCTCGCGGCCCAGGGCGTAGTCGTCGCTCGCTCTTGGCAGGCGGGAATCCTCGAGCCACTTCGCGTAGGCGCGCACTTCGCCGGCGGCCTGCTCATTCGCCGCCTTGAACCGGGCGCGGAGCGGTTCGTCCTTCAATCCGGACAGCGCCTCGACGAGGTCTTTCTCGAGAAAGTCGGCCGAGCCTTCGGCGACCTGGAGGGCCGTCTGGATGAACGGCCGCGGCAGCGACTCATCGAGGTTTGCCCGGGCCGCAGCGAAAGTGGCCGGCGCTTGCTCCAGCACGGCGATGATGTAGCGCACACGCTCCTCGAGCTGCGCAATGCGTCGATGCGGAACAACTGCTTCAGAACGGCGCTGCGGAGGATGCGGAAGTCATAAGCCTCTCGCGGGCCGAGGCGCTTGGCGGGAAACCTGGCCAGCCGCCGGTCATAGTTCGCGAGCCGCGTCCGTTCGAGGTTCACCGAAGCACGGCTGTAGTCCGTGACGCGCCCGTCGAACTCGTGCAGCCCAAGGGCCACAGCCATCCCCGGCCGCCACGCCAGATAGCCGTCGAGAAACTCGTCGGCAAGCTGGTGAAACTGAACGTCGGCCTGGTTGGTGGCGGCGGCGGAGAGTCGCGCCGGGGTCCAGCAGCCGCCCACGCAGATCAGGAACAATAGGAGGTACTGGCGCATCTGTACGTCACTTCAACGCCTGGTGAAAGGCGGTGATCAGCATTTGTGGCGTCAGCGTCATTTTCGAGAAGGTCTCCGTCGCTCCGGCGCTCTTGGCCTGGTCCACCAGGCCGGGGACAAAGGCGTTGGTGTAGACCATGACCGGGATGTTTCCGATGTGCGGCAGAGCCCGAATGCACTTGAGGAGTTCAATCCCGCCCAGTTGGGGCATCATCAGGTCCAGCAGCACTCCATCCGGCGACAGTTGTTGAATCAGATCCAGCCCCGCATGGCCATCGGTGGCGACGGCGACTTCGAAACCCTCCCGTTCGAGGCAGGTCCTGTAAGCGTGGGCGGTGACCGCGTCATCGTCGACAATCAGTATAGTTTTCACAGAAGTTGGCGGAGTTTTAGCTGCCGTTGGCGCGCTTGGCAAACATTGGCTTCAACTACTACGGTGGACGGTTCACATTCTTGTAATAGATGTAACGGGCGGGCGCCTTGCCCATCGCGACGAACCATTGCGGGCAATACGGCGCCATCCAAATCACGTCCCCGGCTTGCACGGGATGCCAGTCCGAATCCAGCCGGTAGATGCCCTGGCCGGCCAGCATCAGCAGGCCGTGCTCCATCACGTGCGTCTCGACGAACGGCAGCGTCGCGCCCGGCTCGTACGTGAAGAGGTTGACCGCCATGTCGAACGCGGGCCCGTCCGGCAGCAGGGTTTGAAGCCGCGCGTCCGCGTCGCCGAGGAACGGCACGCCGGGCCGCTCGCTGGTTTGGCCGACGATCAGCCCTGGCCGGGGAATTCCCGCGAGACGCTCGTAAGTTTTTTGGAAGCACAACAGCCGCGTCCCGTCGTCCGCGCCACTGAACTCGAACCGGTTTCCCGGCGGGATAAACGCATAACTGTCCTCTTCGAGCCGTCGGCTCCTGCGGCCCACGGTAACCCGGCACGCGCCGCTGAGCACAAAGGCGAACAGTTCATCGTCCCCCGTCCGTCCGGCGCCACTCCCCCGTTGCGCCAGTGTGATGATCATCTGCGAAAATCCCGCGCCCATCGCCGGGGAAATCAGCACGACGCACGCCGCGTCGCGCCAGCCCGGCAGTGTCGCGGCGACGAAGCCCGCGGGCGTGAGCAGCGCGTAGCGATTCGTCACGACGTTGCGCGTGGAGCCGAAGAGGTGGGTCATGGTCTTGCGGCCGGTTTTAGCAGGCGGTTCGGGCGGGTTGAAACGATTTTCCCATCGAGAAATACCGTTGTGCCGAAAATCATCGTGCGCACCACTTTCCCGCGCAGCCAGCGGCCGGCGTAGGGGCTGAGCGGATGGCGGTTCAGCAGTTCCCAGCGTTTCACTTCGTACTCCGCGGCCAGATCGACGAAGGCCAGGTCGGCCTCCGCGCCAATTTTGATCCCGCCTTTCTCCGGGGGAAGGTTGAAGCGCACCGCGACGTTGTGCGAAGTGAGCCGCGCGATCGATGGCAGGTCAAGCCCGCGCCGGTGGTGCCCCTCGGAGATCAGCAGTGGCAGTGTGTGCTGCACTCCGGCGATGCCGCCCCAGACCTTGAAGAAGTCCTCGCCCAACTTCATCACAGGCAGACACGGCGAGTGGTCCGAACCGACCGTCGTCACCCCCCCGGCCATCAGTTCGGTCCAAAGCTGGTCCTGCGACGGCCCGGTCCGAAGCGGCGGAGCGCACTTGGCGACGCCGCCGAGCTGGAACACGTCGTCCTCGGTCAGCGCCAGATAGTGAGGGCAGGTTTCGCAGGAGATATCCGCGCCGCGCTGCCGGGCGGCGGCAATGACGGCGACGCCCTCGCCGCAGCTCACGTGGACGACATGAAGCTTGCAGCCGGTTTCGCCCGCCAAATCGGCGGCGCGCCGGATGGCGTCCAGCTCCGCCTCGACGGGACGCGAGTCGAGCCAGTCCCGGATGGAAGTCAGCCCGTGAGCGAGGCGTTCCCCGGTCAGCTTGCGTGTGAGCGTCTCGCTTTCGGCGTGGACCGCCAAGGGCAGCTTCAGCGCCGCGGCGCGCTTCATGCCCTCGCGGAGAGTGCGTTCGTACGCGGCCGGAAACTCGTCCAGCCCGCTATTGCACATAAAGGCTTTGAATCCGATGACGCCGCGCGTGGCGAGGGGTTCGAGCTGGTCGAGGTTCCCCGGGGTCAGCCCGCCCCAGATTGCGTAGTCGGCGAGGACATCCCCGGCGGCGATGCGCTTGGCGTCGAAAGCCTCGACGTCGAGCACCGGCGGGGTCGAGTTGAGCGGCATGTCGAAGAACACCGCGCCCCCGCCGGCGACCAGAGCGTGCGCGCCCGTTTCCAGTCCCTCCCATTCGGCGCGGCCCGGTTCGTTGAAGTGAACGTGGGCATCGATGACTCCGGGAAACACGTGCAACCCGGTTGCATCGATGGTTTCGCCAGCGTCGTCGCCAAGGTTCTCGCCGAAGGTGACGAGCAACCCGTCGCGAATCCCGATGTCCGTGTTCAGGACCTCGCGCGCGGTCACCACGGCGCCGCCGCGGATTATGACGTCGAGATCAGCCATGTTTCTTCGCCAGCAGTTCCAGGAAACGGACGAGGACGCGGATGGCCACCAGCACGTCGGCTTCCGCGACGGACTCGTCCGGGTGATGGCTGATGCCATCCTTGCAGCGCACGAACAGCATCCCCACGGGCGTGATGGCGGCGAGCGCGGCGGCGTCGTGGCCGGCGCCGCTGGGCAATTCCAGCACGCCCGGGACGTGCTGGACTGAGGCCTCTTTGAGTAGTGCGGAGAGTTCCTTTGAGCATTGCACCGAGGAAGTTGATTGCACAACCTGCCAGTCCAGACCGCACAAGGTCGAGAGGTTCTTGAGGTTCTTGATCATCGCCGAGAGTTCAGACGATGGCGGCGGAGAAGAAAGGAGTGCCTGGTAGCTCGCGTCGATACCGAGGAGGCGATCGGCCCCCGCTTCAGCGGCCAAGGAGCGCAGCGCCTCGCAGGTGCTCTCCCGCACGGCATCCTCTGGATGCCGCACGTCCACGGAGAGGCGGGCCCGGCCGGGGATGACGTTGCTGGCCCCTGGCTCGACGGAAATCTCACCGACGGTCACCACCAGACCGGCGGTGTTGCGGCCCAGCTTTTCGGCGCCCATGATGAACTGCGCCGCAGCCGCCAGCGCGTCGCGGCGAGCGGCCATCGGCGTGGTCCCGGCGTGCGCCGCGAGGCCGGTGAAGCCGGCGCTGATGCGGGACTGGCCGGTGATGGCGCTGACCACGCCGACAGGCAGCCTTTTCGACTCGAGCACCGGGCCTTGCTCGATATGGACCTCGACATAGCCGAGAAGTTGTTTCGAGTCGAGCCGC
>CAZZAQ010000062.1:10571-12060 GCA_964652165.1 uncultured Bifidobacterium sp. | reverse complement strand
CCTCGATGAGCACGGGCCGGCCGCTGGCCAGGTAGCAGACACTGCGATCGCTGAACCAGCCGCCGCGCATCTGCACGTAGCCGTTCTTGGGCACGCTGAACTCGGCGCGCGATTGCCCGATGAACTCGCGGTACGAGGCGGGCGTGCGGGAGACGACTTCGCCAGGGGCAACTTCCCAGCCGTGACCAGTGAGCAACTCGGGTTTGGCCCCCATTTGGGCGATGAGAAACTTCTGCGCCGTGCGCCGGGGCAGATCGAGATAGGCCGGAAACTCTTTGTCGCGCTGCCCGTAGGCAACCCCGTTCCAAGTCACCTCTTTGAAGCCCTGCCAGCGCATGACCGAGGTGAAGTGCGTGCCTTCCCCGCCGGCCACGGGCCATTCCGGCAGAAACACCGGCGGGCGCGTTTTCAGCCACGGGCCGCCGGTGTCGGGAGCCAGGCAGCCGGGCGCGCCAATGTGCTGGCCGTAGGTGAAGCGCCGCTCGGCGCGGGAGACGCCCTCAAGCCAGCCGCGGTCGCCGTTGGCCAGGATAATCTGCGTGAAGCCGGGATCCACGTCGAGAAAGGCGCGCCGGCGCGGCTGTTCGTATTCGGCGCGCCAGGTCCAGAAGGGCGTCGCGCGCATCAGCAGCAGGTCGGCGCGCGCACACACTCCGAGAAAGCGGCCCAGCGGCATCCCGAGTGAGCGGTAGTTGTCGCGGTAGATCCAGCGGTCACCCAGGCCGAAGGGTTCCAGACACGCATGGACATAGGCCGCGGGGTAGTCCAGTTCGTGAGTCCATTCTTCCGTTTCCCAGATGTAAACCCACGACGAGCGCCCGCAGTCCTCGAGGTAAAACACTTCGTGCCCGAGCGCGCGAAAGCCCAGCAGGTATTGCAGCACCGCCCAAGCCTGGCCCCCGAGGCCCGAGAGACCGATGGTGCCGGAAAGGATGATGGTCATGGCGGGCAATTCATCGGCTACCTGGCTTGTTGCCTTGCAATCACAAGCCGGCCCGTTGCATCAGGCTGCCGACGACCCTTTCGGCGGCGAAGTGTTCACGGGCAATGTCGCGCGCCGCCCGGCAGTGGCCTTCATAATCGCTCTCCACCGCGTCGATGGCGGCCAGGATGTCTTCCATCGTCGAGAAGCCAAAAAGGCCGCGGCCGCTGGGCAGGAACTTGCTGAAGCCGGTTTCCTGCGTAATCACCGGCCGCCCGGCGGCCAGATAGCAGGCGGATCGATCGCTGAACCAGCCGGTGCGCGGGCGCACATATTGGTCGCGGGCCACGGTAAATTCCCCTCGCGCCTGCGCGATGTAGTCGCGATACCGATTTGCGTCGCGAGAGAGTTCGACCGAATCCGCCTGCCGCCAGCCGTGTTCCTTGAGCAAGGCTTTCACGTCGTCTCCCACAGTGGCGGCCATTTCGAATTCTTGCCCGGACCGGCGCCGCGGCAGGTCGAGAAACTGCCGGAACTCGCGATCCTTCGTCCAGTAATACATCTCCC
>CAZZAQ010000062.1:5590-10561 GCA_964652165.1 uncultured Bifidobacterium sp. | reverse complement strand
GCCAGCCCGTGTCGATGGAACTTTGGTATTCCACGTCGCGCCGCCGCGAGCTGGGGTGTTCTCCCAAAGTTCCATCGACACGGGCTGGCGCGTCGGCAGCCAGCGAAATCGCTCGATGGGCACGGGGCAATGCGGCGCGCCGAGATTCTCGCCAAAGCTGAAATGCGTGTCGTGGGCGGCGAGCAGATCGATCATTCCTTTGTCCCCTTTTGCCACTTTGACCTGCGCCACGAATGGGTCGGATTCGACGTAGAGGCGGCGGCGGATGGCGCGGTGTTCGTCGCGAATCTCCTGCGCGCCGGTCACATTGAGGAAGGCGTCGGCGTCGCGATAAAGCTGGAGCAACTGCGATTCGCTCAGACCGTGGCAGCCGCCGCCCTCGTAGCAGCCACGAAAACACCAGCGGTCAGCCAGGCCGTGGGCCTGGAGGGCGGGCAGGACCATCTCGATATTGGGGACCGCGTTCGGCGACATGTCGTTGAGGCGCGGGTCGTAGATCCAGCGGGCGGAATCCTCGACGTAATATGGGTCGTAGCCCAGCCGGCGCAATCCGAGCAGGTAGTGCAGGAATTGATAAGTCACCCCGGCCAGCGGGTAATAGAACAGGATGCCGAAGACGATGATTTTGCCTTTGGGTGTGGAGGGCATCGAGGAAGCGTAAATTGGGTTAACTGAGTTGAATCGTTGAAACGGCAGCAGCGCGGCTCTCGCCCGGTTCAAGCTGGCGGATGACGCGGGCCGGGTTGCCCGCCACGACGGTGTATGGCGGCACGTCTTCGACCACGACGGAACGGGCGCCCACAATCGCGCCGTCGCCAATGTTCAAGCCCGGCAGGACGCAGGAGTCGAAGCCAATCCAAACGTTGTTCCCGATGCGGATCGGGCGGGCCGGCACATCGGCCCGGACGCCCCGAGGAGTGCGTTGGGCCGCCGATTCCAGGAGCGGACGCCGCAACGCCGGTTCCGCCGGCACCCGGTAGGTGTCCATCAGCACCGTGTTCCACGAGATGAGGCAGTAATCGCCGATCTCGATGGCGGCATCGCAGATGAGGCGCGAGCCGTTCATGAGCGTGAAGTTGCCGATGCGCACGCACGCCGCCGGGCCGAGATCGAACATCACGCCGAGGTAAATCGAGGAACCGCGCCCGATCCGCACGGCGTCCGGCTCGCGGCTGTGGAACAGCTCGAAGCTGTAAGTCGTCTCCAGGTAGGCCGTCTCGTCGAGCGTAACGTTCTCCGGCACGCGGCCGGGGAACCAATCCCACTCCAATTTTCGGTCGGAGGTCATGTCACTTCTCCAATTATCTGCGCCGGGTTGCCGAGCACGCGTGCGCGCGGGGGCACGTCCTTGGTGACGAGCGCGCCCGGTTCGATGAACGCGCCCTGGCCGAGGCGCACGCCTTTGAGGATGGTTGCGTTCGGGCCAATCCACACATAGTCCTCGATAATCACCGGCCGCCGGGCGATGGGCGGACGCGGCCGGCCCTGGCCCAGCGGCGAGCAGGCGATGGCGTCGGCGATGCGCTCGGCCGGCGCAATGGGATGAAAGTCGCTGTCCGCGATGGACGAGTTCCAACCCATCATCACGTAGCTGCCGATGCGCAGTTCCAGCTCGCACAACAGCAGCGCGTTGGTGAAGTAGCAATAATCGCCAATGGTGACGCGCCCCTCGGCTTCGATGGCGAAGTGGACGCCGTCCATGGTGCAATGGGCGCCGATGACGAGCGCGTCCGGCGCCTTCGTGCGAAAACGTTTGAAGGCGTAGTCGGCGGTGAGGACCGTGTTCGGTCCGACGCGGACGTTCGGTGGCAGTGGGCCGTGCGTCCACGGACTGGTGGCGGGCGAGGACTGGTGTTGCGCGGCGTTGCTCATGGGTGTCACGGCAGGTGGAGGCGAGGAGTGGAAAGGAGTTGCTCGTCCCCAGCAAGAAACCGAGATGGGCCCTTTCTCATGGGGCGCATTTGGGCAGGACCACCACGGTCGAGGTCGCGCCGGGAACGTAGGGCAGGCGTCTCGCCTGCCCAGCCGCGCCGAAAGGCGCGGCTTTCGCACCACCAAGGCCTCGCTTCGCTCGGCCGGGCAGGCGAGACGCCTGCCCTACGTTGGTGGTACTGGCGAGATGCGCCCCGTTTCATACATTGTGGTGCCCATTGGTCGCTGGAGCCACCGCGAACTGTGTATTGTAGAATCCCGCATAAACTCCGCCGCGTGCCAGCAGCTCGGCATGGGTCCCCTCTTCGACGATTCGGCCTTCCTTGAGCACGATGATGCGGTCCGCGCGCTGCACAGTGGAAAGCCGGTGCGCGATGACGAATATGGTGCGCGCGCCTTTGAGTTTTTCGATGGCGTCGAGCAGCGCCGCTTCGGTCTCCGCGTCGAGCGCGCTGGTCGGTTCGTCAAGGATGAGCAGGGGCGCCTCCAGCAGCAGCGCGCGGGCTATCGAGAGCCGCTGGCGTTCGCCGCCGGAAAGGGTGGCGCCTCGCTCGCCGACCACAGTGCGATATCCCTCCGGCAAACAGGTGATGAAGTCATGCGCGCGGGCGGCGCGCGCCGCGGCTTCGATTTGCGCGGCCGTCGCGTGCGGCCGGCCGTAGGCGATGTTTTCCGCGATGCTCAGCGGGAACAGGAATGGCTCCTGCAAGACCAGCCCGATGTTGTGACGAAGGCTCCTCAGGCGCACGTCGCGCAGGTCCTGCCCGTCGAGGCGCACGCAACCGCTCCAGGGATCGAAAAACCGTGGCAACAAACTGAGCAGTGTGGTTTTGCCCGCTCCCGTGGCGCCGACGAGCGCGATCATTTCGCCGGGGCGCGCGACAAGCGAAACGTCGCGCAGCACGGGACGCTCCTTCTCATATCCAAAGGTGACGTTCTCAAACCGCACCTCGCCGCGCACGCGGGAGAGCGCCACGGCGCCGGGTTTATCCGTGACTTCCCGCTCGGTTTCCAGCACCTCGCGCACCCGGCGTGCGCCGCCGGCGGCGCCTTGAAGGGTCGCGCCCGTGTACATCACGGTTTCGATCGGCGTGTAGAGGGCGCTGAGGTAGGAGAGAAACAAGAGGATGGTGCCGACGGTCATTGGGCGGGCAAGCGCCTGGTGCCCGCCGACCCAAAGAATGGCCGCCGTGCCCAGCGCGGACGCCAGGCCAATCAGAATCTTGAACCGCATCTGCACGTTCAGGAGCGACACGGCCGCCGCGACGCTCTCGCCGGTGGCGCTGCGGAAGCGGGCGTCGTTCACCGGCTCGCGCGTGAACGCCTGCACGACCGGGATGGCGGTAAAAGTTTGTTCCACCACGTCGTACATTCGGCCTTCGATCTCCTGCTGCTCGTAGCTGCGGTCGAGCATCGGCTGGGCGTAGCGGTGGAAGGCGAAGCCCATGAGCGGGACGACGGCAACGGAGAGCAGCGTCAGCGCCGGATTGAGGCGCCATAGCACGACCACCATCGCCACGACCGTGACCGCGGCGGTGAGCACTGGCACAAGCGCGTCCTTCACGATGACAGAAACGCACGCACAGTCCGCGGTGACGCGCCGGATGGTGTCCCCGACGGCCTTGCTGGTATGGAAGCGCAGCGAGAGGGCTTGCAGTCGGGCGAAGAGATCCGACGCCAGGTCGTACACCATCCGCTGGCCGAGGCTGATGCTGGCATAGGCATTGGCCAGCCCGGCGGCCCAACTCAACAAAAACAGAACGACGGTCGCGGCGACGCTCCAGAGAATAAGCCCGTCGGTCGTTGGCGGTCCGGGCAACGCCTCCGCGATCCGCCCCGCCAACTTCGTGCCTTTGCCCAGGATCACGTAGTCCACGAGGAAGACCAGCGGCCAGGGTTTGAGCAAGTCGAGGCCGACCTTGAGCAACATCGTGAGCAACACGGCGACGAGCGCCAGCCCGCGGCGCCACGCGTAACCCAGCGCCCAGCCGCAAAGGCCGGGCAGCCTGGTGGTGGCCGATGATAGGTTAGCCCGCATAACTCACACGCTGGCGGCTCGATGTGTAGCGCACGCTTTCCAGCGCACGGGGGAGGAGGCTCTCGAGCCTCCGCATCGTGCCACAGCCTGTAGCGTTGGGCAGCTTAAACGTCGCCATGACCCGCGCTGGGCCTGTAGCGCAGACAGCCTTGTCTGCTGTTTCGCCGACTGCCAGTCGGCGAGTGCCGCTCACGGCAACCTGCATCCCATTCGTTCCACACGCTCGCGGGTTGGCAACCCGCGATACAGCAGGCTGGGCAGCCTGCGCTACGACGCTGTCCACCGCACGCCGGATTGAATGCGCTACGACAGGCGGCCACAGTCTCGCAACCCAGGACCGAGGCCTGGAGTGTGAAATATGCGGGTTGGGGTTCATCGGCGAGCCAGCAAAGGTTCCGAGTCGCTCGGCCGGAACTGAGCGTGGTGCAGCCGGGCGTAAGCCTGCCCGCGGGCGAGCAGTTCATCGTGCGTGCCGCTTTCGGCAATCTGCCCGTCCTTCAAAACCAGGATGACATCGGCGCGGCGCGCGGTGGAGAGGCGATGGGCGATGATGAACGTCGTGCGGCCGCGCATGAGGCGCTCGACGGCTTGCATGACAGACTGCTCGGTTTCGGCGTCGAGCGCGCTGGTCGGTTCGTCGAGAATGAGGATGGGCGCGTTTTTCAACAGCGCCCGGGCGATGGAAAGGCGCTGGCGTTCGCCGCCGGAGAGCGTGGCGCCACGCTGCCCGAGGGGTGTGTCGTAACCCTTCGGCAGCTTCTCGATGAAAGCATGGGCGTTGGCGGCGCGCGCGGCGGCCTCGATTTCCACGCGCGGGGCGTCGGGTCGGCCGAAGGCGATATTCTCGGCGACCGTGAACGGGAACAGGAACGGCTCCTGCATGACGAGGGCGACGTGCGCGCGCAAATGGCGAAGCGGCAGGTCGCGCAAATCGCGGCCGTCCAGCAGCACCCGGCCGTCGGTCGGGTCGAAGAAGCGGGGGAGCAGGTTCACCAGCGTGC
>CAZZAQ010000062.1:0-5580 GCA_964652165.1 uncultured Bifidobacterium sp. | reverse complement strand
TGCCCGCGCCCGTCGGACCGACGATGGCGACGGCCTGGCCGGGGCGCGCTTCGAGGGAAACGTCGCGGAGCACGGGGCGGCCCGGCTCGTAGCCAAAGGTGACGTGATCGAACTGAACGTGGCCACGCACGGCCTCGGGCGGGTGAGCGCCGGGCTTGTCGGCGACTTCCGGCGGCGCGTCCAGCACTTCCAGCACCCGGTCGATCCCCGCGCTCTGGGTCTGCAAGGCGGTGTATGTGCCGGCAAAGGTCTTCATCTGTGTTTGCAGCGACGCCAGGTAGGCGACGAAGACCAGCAGGCTGCCGATGCTGAGCTGGATATGGATATCGAGAACGTGGCGCGCGCCGATGGCCAGGATGACGCCGGTGCCCAGCGTGGTCACCAGTCCGGTACTGAGGCTGTTGATGCTCCCCAGGAAGGTGGCGCGCTGCTGGGCCGCGATGGCGCTGTCGGCGTGCTGTCGGAACCGCTCCTGCTCGCGTTGCTCCTGGGCGAAGGCCTGCACGACGGGAATGCCCGTCAATGTTTGATGAATGTGCGCCTGGAGCCGGCTATCAATCTCGCGCTTGAGCCGGGCGGCCGCGCGGAGCGGTTTGCCGAGGAGGAACGACGCGCCGACCATGAACGGCGCGATGGCCAGCGCCATGACCGTGAGCGTGGCGTCGAGCTGCATCATCAGGAACACCATCAGACCAATCGTGAGCAGCGCGTGGCCCGGGGCGAAGACGAGCGTGTCGAGCAGCTGGTACACGCACCAACTGTCGGTGTTGATGCGGCCCATCGTGTCGCCGACGGGCGTGCGCGCGTGGAAGAGGAGCGAACGGCGCTGAAGGCGCGCGAAGAGGTCCTCGGCCAGATCGAACACTATGCGGCGACCACGGGCGGTCCAGCCCCGGGTGACCAGGAGTTCGACCACGCAGTTCAGCGCGAACAACACCAGCCCGGCAAGGACGATAACGACAAGAAGCGCCGTGGGAGTCGGACTCAAATGGAAAGCGCGGAAAACAGTTTGAAACACCTCGGGGGCCGGCTCCGAGCGCAGCGGAGGGGAAATAGACCACGCGCACGGCGGCAATGTTTGAAACACGTCGGGGGCCGGCGCCGAGCCCAGCACGTGGTCCACCAGCAGCTTCATTGGCCAAGGCTGGAGGGCTGCCAGAGCGGAGGAAAGCAAGGTGAGCAGCCCGATGACGCCGAACGCCCGCCGATGGGGCGCGGCGTAGGCCAGGAGGCGTCGGAACTTGCGCATGCGCTGGTCGGAGTAGCTGCTTACCGTAGCTGCGACCGTCAGGTCGCGGGCTGAATTCTCAAATGGTAACGAAGTCGAGCCCGACACCCAACGTCCAGGATCCCCGCCCGCGACCTCACGGTCGCAGCTACGCCTGAATGCGTGCCGCTGGGCGGACGGTGGAACTGGGGAGCCGCTACCGTCAAGTAGAGCGTAGCGCAGGCTAGGGCTGGCGGACACGGTAAAAGCGCAGGGTGGCGGGGACGTTGGCATCCGTGACATTGGCCATGGAACCGTTTCCCGCCACATTCGTGAAGGTTTGCCAATCGATCGGCGAAACCAACGACGTGGCGCGCTGGGCGGAGTAACTCTTGCCGGCCTCCGTGGGGAACGAAAAAGTGAAACTGTCGCCTGCCAGGGCTGGATTCAGAATCTCCAGCGGCGGCGGCGCGGACGGCCCCGTGAGCGTGGCGGCCTGAAGCGTCACGTTGCCGAAATCGCCGTCGAACAGCGTGTCGGCACGGTATTGAACGATGAGCGATTCGCCGGCGTAGGCCGCGGCGTAATCGAGCGTGTAAACGGCATAGGCGTCGTCGAAGACATTGCTCACGGAAGAGTCCGTGTAGGCGGCGGCGCTGTAGTCGCTGAGCCAGGCTTGGAAGTTGGCCTGCATGCCGTAGCCGCCGACGTAGAGCTTGAGCCGGCGCGGCGTGGTGTCGGCCGGGACCGTCAACCTGAAGCCCGAGTTCTGTCCGATGATGAACACGCCCGTGGGAGTGCCGTTTGCGGCCAGCACCGGAGTGCCGTCCGACCAGGAGTACCGCGAGTAGTTGTTCGAGTACTGCATGACGGGATGAGAGCCGAGCGTGGTGAAATCGCTGATGCTCTGGCCCACGCCGGATTTGTGATCGAAGCTGGTCGGAGAAGTCAGGCCCCAGTGCGCCCAGTCCGCGGCGCCTTCGGTCGTCAGGTTCACCTGGGCGGGAGGATTCGCGACAGTGCCCGCGAGCGCGCCGCCGACGCCGTAGACGAACACTTCCACGGGCAGGGTGGAGCCCGTGGCGCCATCGTTGTCCGTGGCCTCGGCGGTGAGATGGTAGCGGCCGGGGCTGGATGGCGACCATGAGGCGGCGTAGGGGCTGGTAGTGTCCTGGCCGATCGGTTCGCCATTTGCGAAGAACTCGACCTTGTTCACGTTGCCATCGAAATCGAATGCGGTGGCGTTGAGCGTGATGGCGGAGCCGACGGAAAAGTTGGCGTTATTGACCGGGTTGGTCAGCAGGACGCTGGGCGGGTTGTTGCCGCCGGGGATTGAAAGGGCGGCGGCGTGGAGCGTGACATTGGCGTCAGGCCGAAAGCCCGAAAGCAGGGTCCAGCGGATGCGCAGCGTTTGGCCGGCGGAGGCGGCGGCGTAGTTGAAGGTGTACACGCGGTTCACGCTGCCGAACATGCTCGAGAGCGTATTGTTCATGTAGGCCGGGGCGCTGCCGTCGCTGAGAGTAGCCTCAATCTCGCCCCGGGCGGCAAAGAGGCCGACGTAAACTTTCAGCGTCCGCATCGTCGTATCGGCGGGAACAGTGAATTCAAATCCGGTGCCGAAGGCGGGGATGCCGTACGCCCACACGCCGGTGTGCGTATCGTTGACGAGCGGCTCCGGTATGCCGTCGGTCCAACTGTAGCCGTGGGCCAGGTCCGTGACCTGGAAAACGAACAGAAAGGAGTTCGTGCCCGCCGCCGCGATTTCGGTGAAGTCGCTGATTCGGGGCAACACGCCGGCCTTTCGATTGAGGCTGGTTTCCGTGTAGAGACCCCAATGGACCCAGTCCAGCGGGCCGTTGGTGGTCAAGTTGACGACCGAATTCGCAGTGAGGCTGGAAAAGGAGCCGGAGAGCATCGCTCCGCGGGCGGGAGCAACGAAGAACACTCCGGCCGCAACGGCCAGCGCGAAAACAACCGCTCGACGAAACACGGTGCGTCCCGAAGTTGTTGGTGGGTTCTCCCTCTCCTCCCTCGGAGGGAGGAGAGGGGCGGGGAGAGGAGGGCCGTCAACTCTGCAAGGAATCCCCTCTCCCCTACCCTCTCCCCGTCCGACGGGGAGAGGGAGAAGACGCCTGCGGACTACGACCCAACCAACAACTTGGGGATGCACGGGACGAAACATGAAAAATAGAACGCGGGACTACCAGCGGACAGCCTCGACGTGCCAGTCGAAGAACAGTTGATTGCGCACCGCGCCGTGCACCGGTTTGTTGGGCAACCAAATCCACCAGTCTGGGTTGACTGCCGCCACGCGCGGATGGCTCTGGTCGACATCCGTGATGGCAAACGTGCTCGAGGACGGCAAGTGGTCGTCGAACGACGTGATCTTGAGCGAGTTGGTAGTGAACGGCGATTCGGGATACCC
The DNA here is from genome assembly GCA_964652165.1 of uncultured Bifidobacterium sp. Classification (GTDB taxonomy): domain Bacteria; phylum Verrucomicrobiota; class Verrucomicrobiia; order Limisphaerales; family JADJPG01; genus DASTLJ01. Next base: position 1,948 of record CAZZAQ010000062.1, on the reverse strand, counting down.
AAAAGGAAATACGCGGTTGACCGGATTCGGATCGATGTCGTCATTCAGAAGCAGGACTTTCCGGCCGTAACCTTCGCCGAAATCAGGCGCTTCCTTCCGGAACGAGGGACAAATCAACACCTCGACCAGCACCGGCCTGGAAGAGGGCGCGGGCAAGCCGAGGTAGGGCGCAATGTGATAAGAGAGGTGCTTTTTGCTGCCTGCGGTGTTGTCGTAGTCCGCGCGCACGCCCGATAGCAACGGACCAGGCAGGAAGTCTTCGTTGTCATCGGCGTACATGTGGATGGCCACTCCCACCTGCTTGAGATTGGAGAGACAGTGGGCCTGGCGCGCCTTGCCCTTGGCTTTGGCCACGGCCGGCAGGATCAAGCCCGCCAAAACGCTGATGATGGCCACCACCACGAGCAATTCTATCAAGGTGAACCCTTGCCGCCTCCTTGCGAACAACAGGGTCCCTCGCGAGAAGGAACTCTTCATACCGTGAACTCCTGATTCAGCCGTCAGCCTGATTGGCGACTGGCGTCGGTGAAATTCCAACCCGCCGCAACCGCGTCCGGCTGCGATGGCCAATCAATCGGAATAACGAAAAGAACCATAGCAAAGAAAACGGGTTTTGCACGCACAAATTTGTTCTTGCTGGCCGCGAAAAATACGGTGGAAAAATACGGAGGGTGACTTCAGGGATTTCCTGATATCAATTCGCCGTCCCGCCAAATCCCGCGGGTGTTGCCAGAGTGGATAAATCGGGCGAGGCGCCTTGAGGAATCGTCAGCACGATGCTCGATGCATCGTGGACTTCACGATGGCCGGCGGGTGACGTCTTCGAGCGGAATCCCCGGAGCTGGAGGAGACGACCAACTTCAGCCATCGGTCTAACTACGGTCTGGAAAGCCGATAGAGTAGGATGTACTCGATGAATGTGAATCTCAGACTGATGTTGCTCAGTGTGGCGTGGCTGGGGACGGCTTGCGACCGCCCGGAAGCAACCGCGCTCTCGCCAGCCGCCGCGCGGACGAACGTACAGACCTTTGTTGTCCACGGCACCATAGCGGAGGTGAAGCCGGGCGGCCTGACCGCGGTCATTCGGCACGAGGCCATTTCCAATTACATGGACGCGATGACGATGCCCTTCCGCGCCAAGACCACGAACGAGTTGTCCGGATTGCTGCCCGGCGACAGCGTGACGTTCCGCCTCTCGGTGACAGATAACGAAAGCTGGATTGATCGCGTGAGGCGGACGGGCCGGGCCGCGGAGCCGGTTGCCACCAATCTACCCGTTGTCGCACTCAGCAACGATCCGCCGCGCATCGACATCGTGGACGGCCTGGCCGCGTTCGCGTTCACGAACGAGTTCGGGCAGCCGCTGAACTTCCGGGACTTCAAGGGGCAGGCCATCGGGCTGACCTTCATGTTTACACGTTGTCCGTTGCCGGAGTATTGCCCGCGCCTCACGAAGAATTTCGCCTCGGCCACGAAAAAGCTTCAGTCCCTGCCAGACGCGCCGACGAACTGGCACTTCTTTTCCATCTCATTCGACACACAGGTGGACACGCCGCCGGTGCTGCGCGGCTACGCGAAAACCTACGGCTACGACTCGAACCGCTGGTCGTTTGTGACCAGTTCGCAGGCGACCATCGACGAGGTGGCGCGCCGGTTCAATTTCAACTTCAAGAAGGAGGGCGGCACCTTCACGCATCATTTCTTCACGGTCGTGCTCGACGCGAACGGCGACTGGCACGCGGGCTGGCCGGTTGGCGGCGACACGTCGGATAATCTCGTTCAGGAAATCGTCAAGGCGGCGCGTCCGACCAAATAGCGGCGCCCGGACACGCGCATCCACTTGGGAATTGGCCCAACAAGCCACAGGGGATTGATTTGCTCCGCCCACTCACGCCAGCCGGGTTTGCAGGCTTGAATTCCAACCTCCTGTTCCGATACGTATCTCCTG
>CAZZAQ010000061.1:8836-12114 GCA_964652165.1 uncultured Bifidobacterium sp. | reverse complement strand
AACGCACGAGGTCGTTCGTTCCCGGATCGAGCCGGACGGGCGGAGTTCCGGCGATGTGGTTGTAGTGCGGCGAATCGGGATAGCGAATGATGAGGCGAACGATGATGAACTCTTCCGGATCGGTAGAAGTCTTCCAGAAGGACAACACGATTCCCGGCCGCAATGGATACAACTTCTTCCCGACGTCATCCCAGAGGGTCATGTTGTCGCCCAGACTGCCTTGAGGACCCTGTGTGACTTCGACGCGCGACGGCGCCTCGTTCGTCAACATCCGTCCGAAGATGCCGGCGTCATCGACCGTGCGGAACGTGACCGGGTTGCCGATGTTCACCGTCTCCTCGAAGATGCGGTCGCCATAGTCCCAGAACACCTTGGCCGGGCGCACCAGGCTCGGGACTGATTTGGACGAGTACTCCTTGCCGCCGATCATCACGGTCGGCAGATCCGCCAGCACTCCGGCGGGCGGAAAAACCGTGGCGTCGCCGTTGAACCACCCCTTCAACTGCTGGGTGTCCTCGTTCTTCACCGTGCCGATCTCCAGCACCGTGTGCTCGTCGTAGTAAAACGTGCCGGTGCCCAATCCATCCAGTTGCGTCGGCGGGTCGCTGGCCGACGGGGAATCCTTGACCACGTGGACCAAGGGCAGCCCGGCCGACCTGTTCCCCGTGGTGTTGACTTGCACCCCGATCTTCAGCTTCCACACATTGGTAATTTTCGCCGGACCGCTCATCACGAACTGCGGCACTTGCCGGCGCAGTTCGGTGCCTTGGTAAGGATAGAACGGGAAGGTTGACGTAACCGCGGCATTCGTGGCCGCGCCCGACGCGCGATAGCCGGTGACGAGATACTTCACCGGCAGGTTGAGATTGAGGAAGTCCAAGTCGGGGAACTCCGCGTCGATGCTGGCGATGACCGGATCGTTGCGCGGGATCCAATGCTTCCTCACCGTCGGCACCGGATTGCCGGAGGCATCGGAGGAGATCCCCTGTATTTGGTCGCCAACGGTCTCCGAGAAGTCGGACTTGATGGTCAGCGCATACTCGACCGTCCAGTTGAAGGTGACCGTCGTGTCCTGCTGAATGATGAACCGGTAGGAGCTTGCGTCGCCTACGGGCACGTTGTCGTCCACGGAGTAGCCGTCGGCCACGATGCGTGTTTCGGCCCGGTCGTTAATCAACTGCGCGTCAGCCAGTTCATCGCCGCTGAGCGCGAGGTCGCCATTTGCCCCGTCCTTGTAAATGAACGGCGGCACGGACGCGAAAATCTCGGCGCCCTTGATGCGCGCCTGGGTGTTCGTGGTCGTGTTGCCGCCATTGAGCCTGGGGCCGCCGAAGGGCAACACCTGCGTCCTGCTCTGGCCGAATTCCGAAATGATGGTGAGGTTCACCCGTTCGGTAAATCTTCCATCCGGATCGAAGACGGCGACGAACCCCTTGGGACTGTCCAATTGCTTCTCGGAGGACGGTTCTCCCATGACCAGCGAACCGGATGAGATATAGCCCACCCAGAAAAGCCGTTGTAGTGACTGGTTCCAACGCACCCGCGGCACGCTGGTGGAAGAATAGCCGTCCGCCGGAACGCGCGGCGCGCGCACCCACTGGTAGTTCATGTCCTGATCCAACTTGGCCACGAACAGGTTCACCTTGGCGGAGGACAGCGACATCGACGGCGTGTCGTTGGTCGGCCCCGTCGAACTTCGATCCCTCTCACCGAAAAAGTCGACTGAACCCGTGCCGAGGTTGCCGGCGACGTACACGTTGCCCGCTTCGTCCGAATTGACGCTGAAGCCTTGATTGTTGGCCAGGCCCTTGATGGTGGCGCGGCCCTTGGCAACGAGGTCGGTGTCCAGCTTGATAATCTCGACGTCTTCCGAATCGCCGCTGGAGTCGTCCGGGAAGCCGAGGAGCGGGTTGTTGGCCTTTCCTTTCCAGAAGCCGGCCGCGTACACCCAGCCTTGCGCGTAGTGCAGTTCCCGAATGCCTCCGCCCAGGCTCTGGCTGTCCTCCGTGGTGAAATAGACGCCGAGCACGCCGTTGAGGTCGGGATTCAGTTTGAAAACATAGCCCTTGTTGCCGCCGCTCGTGCCCACGGTGCGCAGGAAGGCGCGCGTGCCGCCGTCTTTGAGTTGATACTCCAGCTTGGCGACCGCCGCCCCGCCCTGATCGAACATCACGAACTCCACCGCGTGCAGCCCCGGGCCGATGAATCGCTCGCCGGAACGATCTTCCTCACCGTGCAGCGTATCGTCGTGAATCAACGTGGTGCCATCGATCTTCAGGTAGGATCCGTCGTCGGTGCGGTTGTAAAAGATGTAGCGCCCGGGCGGCAGGGCGATCAGGCCCGTGGCCTGAAAGGCGAAATCGTCCTGGTTCCCGCCCGGAAAGTTGCCGTCGCTAAAATTGACGGTGTCCGAAGTCGAGCTCGCGGACGCCACGCGGTTGATGCCGTTGAGCACGTCCACCGCGCCTGCCAGCGACGCGATGTGTACCGACGAGCGGGCTGTCCGAACCCGCCACTGCCCCATCAAGCCAAAATCCGATCCGAAAGTGCCACCCGTCCCGAGACCGCCGGCGACGTAAATGCCTCCGGCGTCATCCACCACAATCGACTCCGCGGAGTTGATCCCCCCGGACCCGTACGTCGCCAGCGCCAACGCGTTGCCGGTAAGACTGGTGTTGAGTCGGAACACGATGGCCGCCTGGCTGCCGCGCGCGGTCGCGGTGAGGCCGAAGACGCTCGCCCCGCTGCTCAATGTGCCGCACAGATAGACTTGGTTTCCCTGCGCGTAAACGTCCCGGAGGCCGAGCTGCGAAGGGCCGGTGGCCGTGGCCACTGCCCCTCCGGTCGCCTTGTTCACCCGGACAATCTTGGAACCGCCGACTACGAAAAGGTTGCTCGTCCCGGCGCCCACGAACATCGCGGTGGGCGTCACCCCGGTCAGTTTTCGCTCGACGACGGGGCTGTTCGTGTCCGCGGCCAGGAGGCCCCAGGGCACCTCGCCACCCGCATTGTCATAGCGACGCAGCGTCGCCACACCGTTGACGTCCCGGCCCAGCACGAAGGTCGTGCCGTCCTGCGGATCGACGGCGGCGTCCACCGGCTCGAAGCCGGACAGCGGCTCGACAAACGAGTCCGCGGCGCGCGCGACCGCCGGCAGCAGAGCGAGCGCCAGCGCCAGCAACCCGGCCCGGAATCTGTTCCTCGCAACAAGTGAAAAAGCGATGTTCATGGGAGATAAATCCAGAATGTTTGGGCTACTGGTTCAGCTTGTCCACCAG
>CAZZAQ010000061.1:1414-8826 GCA_964652165.1 uncultured Bifidobacterium sp. | reverse complement strand
AGCGGCTCTTGACATCGGCCGGCTCCGTCATGTCCGGATGCTTCGGCTGCGGCTACTGGTTCAGCTTGTCCACCAGACTGACCCGGTTCAGGGTGAAAGTGCCCTCCGTCTTCAATCCGATGTTCTGGTCCGGCCCCAACGGTTTGTGCAGACCGGTAATTTCTTCTTTGTAAATCCCGCTGAGTCGGTCCACGCCGAAACCGACCTTCTCAAACCCGTTTGTGTTCACCTGAAATGTAAGTTGGCGCGTGATGGTCAATCCGAGAGTGTGATCGGGATGACGCCGGTGTCGGAATGGATTCGTCGGATGGCTGGCGCCGAGGTAGAGCCGTCCGGTGACGACTCCGCCGGCCGCCAACTGGCCGGAGAGCGGCGCTTCGTTGATGGCAATGGCGTCCGCCGCCGCAATAGCGCGATTCTCAAAGAGCAATTTCAACACCGCCGATCGGGCGCTGTTTGCCGCATCCTGGCTGGGCGCGCCATGCGCCGCCGCCGCCGCGACTGCCGCCGCCACGGCCAGCGGCACGTTCGTCTGGAACGCGCTCGATGTCAGGAAGGCATTGTAGGCTGCGGAGACGGGAGAAGGCGCGTTGGGCGCCGCCGCGAAGGCCGCCAGCGCCGCGTTCGTCGCCACGGCGCGGACGACGGACAAGTTCGCGTTGGTGTTCGCCGCCGTCGCCGCGCCAGACGCCGCGGCCAATCCGACCGAGTACACCGCCGCGATGTAGCGCGTGTCCTCGAAGATCGAGCGCGCCTGAAGCACCGCCGCCGTGCTGAGAGCGGTGTTGAAGACAAAGTCGTTCGTTGCCGCTGCGGTGGCGGCGGCAAGAATGGCGCTTGCGCTCCCATTCGTGCCCTTTGCGTTCAATGCTCCCACACCGGCCGAGGCGGCCGCGCTCTGGCCCGCGTTGCGCAGGATGTTGCTGGTGGCGAAGGCGCGGTAGGCCGCGTCGAGATTGGCGGCAGCCAGCACCTGGTTCGCCGCCGCGTTGGCCTTTGCCGCCGAGTCGCTATTCGTCCCGGCCGCGTGCCCGACGGCATCGGCCAGGTAGGTCAACAAGTCCGCCGCCCGGCCTTCCCCGAAGTCGTAGGCCGCCGAGGCGATGCGTTTGCCGTTGCCCCGGAAATTGGGATAAAGGGTGTCGTCCGTGACCAACGCGATGGCCGTCGGATCATTGGTGGACGAGTTGATCGCCGCCACGCTCTTGAGCAAGCGCACCCGGCCCTCGCCATCCACGTGCAGGATGAGCCGCAGGTTGGCCTGGGCGGCCGTGGCGGTTGGCACGTTGGGATCGGGCGCCACCAGCTGGTTGTTGGCATTGATGCCCACCGACACTTCGTTCACCTTGTTCAGGATGGCCTCGCCGACCCACAGCCCGCGCGAGGGATGATCCCCGGCCGGCGCCGAAGTCGCGCCCAACAGCAGGCAGACACAAGCGCCCAGCCGGCCGAGGGCGAATACAGGATGCTCTTTCATGGAAACAGAATTCGGGGTCATTGCGAAGCGGAGGAAAGATCGCCGCGCTGTGCGCTCACCGGCACCCAGACCAGCGCGCCCGCGCCGTTGCTGACCTTGAGCAGCGTTGCGCCCGTCGGCGAACTCATCCGGTCGCGGCGCACTTTCAGCCGGAAGGAGGTCCTGGCGCCAGGTTCCAGAGTGCCGAACGGGTGCAGCGGAGGCAGGTCAGCGTCCACGTCTTGCGGCCCCGTATCGGTGATCGCGCTGATGCTATAGACCAGCGGCAGCCCCTGGCCCGCTCCGATGGTTTCCACTTGCACCGCCGCCGGGTCGCGCGATTCATTCGCCACCATCAGGTCGGACCGGGTTCGATCTCCGAAGCTCAGGCGGTTGCCATCGGGGGACTTGATGCGCAGCGGCCCCTGGTAATCGGACCCGCCCTTGCACTCCACCCAGAAGGCCTCGCCCGCCCGCATCACCGTGCCGGTCGGGTTCGTCACCAGCGACCAGTGGTCGTTCGCCAGTCGGAAAATGCGCGAACTGCGATGCGCTTTCGAGCCGCCGAAAAATTTCTCGAACGTCGGCGGCGACTCCGCTTCGAGCGGGAAACCGATGAAATTGAACGAATCCGCCTTCCACACGACACGCGACAGTTCGACCAGCCCCTGGATGCTCCAGGTGAAGTCCTGCTCCGCCTGGATGAGGTACGCCCGATTGCCGCCCACGGCGTGCAGGGTGGACAGGAATGAGTCTGGACGGCGCGGCGCGTACCAAACGCCCCACCCTTCCTTCTTCCACCCGATGGCGGACGGGTCGCGGATGAACTGCACGGTCGTTTCCGTTCCCAGGAACGTAGCCACGATGCTCACGGGGGTACCCGCAAACACGCTGGCCGGCGCGGGATTGGTGGGGATGACTTCAAGGAAAACCGCATTCCAGCCCCGCCGAAGCTGCAAGGTTTGTGTGCGGAGCGATTCCCCCCGAGCCAGGCCTTGCCCCAGCGCGACGGCGATGGAGAGCAGGCCCAAAACTTTCCAGTTTGGTCTCATAGTGTCTGGAAAACCCGCCTGCCCACGCACACCAGCAGAACGGGTTCTGGCGAGCGACCGTTTTCACTGCGCGCCTCAAAGTTGGAGTCAGGTTGGATTCCAATACTTCCAGAAGCATCTGCCGGGAGAAGTTTCGCGAGATTGGAGATTTTTTTAGCGTGGCGAACTCGCGCCCCAGCAGCGTTGTTCCCGAGGATGGGAAACGGGGACGAAGGCCGATGGGCGCATCTTGGTTTCTGAGACGCCCCAACGGGGCCAAATAATCCAGCCCAGGGCAACGCCCTGGGAATCGCCGGTCCAACCCGACCAAGCCCTGAAAGGGCGCAATAAAAACCCTCGCCGATCCGGATGGTTGGCGTGGATGATTTCGCCCCTTCAGGGCGACGAGGCTTCGGGATACGCCATCCCAGGGCGTTGCCCTGGGCTGGATTATTGTAGCCTTTCAGGCTGGCCGGCCCTCGACCCTGCAAACCTACCGAGCCATTTGAGCCCGCCAGAAAATGAGATGCGCCCAAAGCCGATTCAAAAAAGGCGGCGTCGCGAAGGCGATTCCGTAGCCGTCCTACTTGCTGCTCGACGACAACCGATGCCAGGCGTTGCTCAAGACGGGAAGTTCCAAGGGCACCATGCCGGCTACCGGATCGATGCGATGCGCGGAGAGCACTTGAGCCTGGCGAATCAGTTCGTCCACGCTCCGGTCGGTCGTCGCCAGTTCGCGAACGACCACGGTATCGGCGGCCGAAGCCAGGGCGAGCCATCGGCCGTCGCGGCTGAAACGAAACCGCGCGACGTCGTGCCGGCTGGCCTGGTACAGCCGGGGGGCAGCCAACTCCCCGGTCAACGCGTCCCAGAGGAGGAGTGAGCCGTCCTCGCTCGCGCCCGCCAGCAGCCGGCCGTCAGGACTGAACTCCACGTGCGCCATCGACGTGGGATGCCGCAGCAGCGGAGTCAGCGCCTGGCCGGTGGCGGTGTCCCAGATTCGCGCGGTGCCATCGGCGCAGCCGGTCGCGACGCGGCTGTCGTCCGGACTGAAGGCCAAATCGCTGACGACCGCGTCGTGCCACAGCGGCAACGACAAGCTCCGGCCCGAAGTGGAATCCCAAATCTGTGCGTAGCCGCCTGAGACCTCGCGCGTGAGGCAGGCGGTCGCAATGAAGCGGCCGTGCGGGCTGAACACGGCGCGGCGCACCGCTCCCGAGTGCTGCAGCGGCGGCGCGGCTGGCTCGCCCGTCGCGGATTTCCAAACGCGGGCGGTCCAGTCTTCGCTGGCCGTGACCAGCAGGGTGCCCTCCGGGTTGAACTCGACGTGGTTCACCTGGCGCTGGTGGCGTAACGGCTGGCCGACGACTCGCCCGTTGGCCGTGTCCCAAACATACGCCGCGCCGTCGCCGCACGCGGTGGCCAGCCGCGTGCCGTCCGGGCTGCAGGCGATCCAACGCACCGGCTTCCGATGCTGCAACCCCGGGAAGCACTCCCTGCCACTTTGCGCGTCCAGCAACCGCACCGGGCCATCTTCGCTCCTCGTGGCAAGTCGCGTTCCGTCCGGGGTGAACATCGCCTGATTGACACGCTCCCCAGCCAGAAGCAACGGCGTCAGCGCTTCTCCACTCCGCGCATCCCACACTCGAACTCCGCGCTCCCCGCCAGTGGCCGCGACGGCCAGGCGGCGTTGATCCGGGCTGAACTCGACCCACACCGCTTCCGCTTGCGGCAATCGCCGATCCATCGGCGCTTTCGCCGCGAGATCCCAAACGCGAACCGTGCCGTTGACGCTCGCAGCAGCCAGGCAGCGGCCGTCGCGACTGAACGCCAGGCGGAGCAAGGGCGCGCCTTGGGGCAACACGCTCGACTTCGGCAGTCCGGTCTCCGCATCCCATAGGCGCATGGAACCATCCCAGCACGCGGTGGCGAGGGTCCGGCCCTCGGGACTGAACTCCGCCGCCATCACGCCGCCGGGATGGTTCATCCGGGTCAACTGTTGTCCGCTCTCGGCATCCCACACGCGCGCCGTGTTGTCCCAACTCGCGGTAGCGATGCACCGGCCATCGGGACTGAACGAAACCTGGAACAACACCCTGCCGCGGCCGTCGTGGGCCATCGGCTGGCCGATGGGCTTTCCAGTCACCAGGTTCCAAACCTGCACAACTCGCCGGTCCACCACCGTCAACGCGCGGTCTTCGATTGGACTAAACGCCGCCCAGGCCAGTTTGTAGGCATGCGGCAATACCAGGCGAACCCGCCCGGTTTCCGTGTCCCAGACCCGGGCCTTTCGATCCTCGCAGGTGGTAATGACGCGACGGCCATCCGGGCTGAAGGCCGCATCGTACACCGTGTCGGGATGCGCCAACTCGTGAATCCGCTCGCCGTTGGCGCCATTCCACAAATACGCCGCCGTGGACCGGAACGTCGAGAGCAACCGCGTGCCGTCCGGGCTGAAGGCCAGCGCCGGAGAATAGCGCGTCGAGATCGACCGAATCTCGCGGTGCTTCAACGGCGGCGAAAGCGGCTGGCCCGTGGCCGCGTCCCAAATCCTGGCCACGCCCTCGTTGCCGAAACTGGCCGCGCGCCGCCCGTCTGGACTGAACGCCACGGCTCCGACGATTCCACCGTGCGGCATCGGCGGCGTGAGCGGCGCTCCCGTCGCCACGTCCCAGATGCGCGCCTGGCGGTCGCCGCAGCCGGTGATCAGGCGTTGGCCGTCGGCGCTGAACTGCAAGCTATACACGTCGCGGTTGTGAAATAGAATTTGTTCCAGCCGCGGCGCATCGCGCAAGGTCTCCTCGATCCGGAAGCGATGAAGCGCCTCGCGGCCCGGCTCTCCTTGCTCCAGCCGCAGCGCCTCAGTGAACCAGTGCAGGCCGCGGAAATAATCCCCTTCCACAATCCAACGGTTGCCCGTCCCGACGCTCACCCGCACCAACCGTTGGCGGTGCTGTTCCGCGCTTGCCTCGGCCTTCCCGCGATTCTGCTCGGCCACTTCCCGCGCCTTGGTGAGACGAATGTTGAATAGCAGCGACCCCACGGTCACCACCAATAAAGACACGAGCGCGGTGCCCAACAACCCGGCGCGGGCCGGACTGCGCCGCACCCATTTCACGCCCCGTTCCCAGGCCGTGCTCGGCCGGGCGCGGATCGGTTCGCGTCGCGACCACCGCTCCAGATCCTCCGCAAGTGCCAGAGCCGAGTCGTAGCGCCGCGAAGGCTCCTTCTCCAGGCACTTGAGGCAGATGGTTTCGAGGTCGGCGGAAACGGCGGGGTTGAGCGCGCGCGGCCGGGGCGGCTCGTGTTCGAGGATCTGCCGGACCGTTTCGAGGGATGAATCGCCGGTGAACGGCGGCCGGCCGGTCAGCATCTCGAAGAGCACCGCCCCCAGCCCATAAACGTCCGCGGCTGTGGTGGCGTGTTTCGTCTTGCCGGCGGCTTGTTCGGGAGACATGTAACCAGGCGTTCCCAACACCGCGCCGGACAGTGTCAGGCCGCGATCCTTCTCCAACATCCGCGCCAAACCGAAGTCCGTCAGGTGCGGCTGCCCGTTGGCGTCCAGGAGGATGTTGCCGGGCTTGAGATCGCGATGCAGCACCCCGCGCTGGTGGGCGTAATGCACGGCCCGCGCGACGAGGGCCAGCAATTCCGCCGCGGGCCGCCCGGCAATCGAGTCGCCTGCCAAGGCCTGGCCGAGGGTGCGGCCCTCCACAAAGCGCATGGCGAGGAAGTGGTAGCCTCGATGTTCGCCGACTTCGTAGATCGGAACGATGTTTGGGTGCTCCAGGCTGGCAGCCGCCTCGGCCTCGGCGTGAAAGCGCTCGAGCAGCTTTGGCGAAGCCAGTTCACCGGCCAGTATGACCTTCAACGCGACCACCCGATCGGGCTGGCGTTGCCGCGCCTTGAAGACCGCCCCCATCCCGCCGCGGGCAATTTCCGCGAGCAATTCATATCCACCGAAGCTCCGCTCCTCAAGCAATGTAGCGGTGGAGCCAAATTCAATCTTCACCGGCGGCGGCGGTTCGAGGATGCTGCCCACCAAACAACGCGCGCACAGTCCCTCGAGCGCATTCGACGAAAGCGCCGTGCCACACGTCTTGCATGCCAGTTGGGCGGGCATTGAGTTGTCTGTCGGGCTGAATGGTTCGACTGATCCCAGCTGCGGGTGCTGCGGATAATCTGGTGTCGTCCGCCGCTCCGCGCTCAAACGCTTTGGAAACGCATCCGGCATTGGCGGAAGACGCGGCACGGCGGCGTACGGCAAACCTCCATGTCTGTCGTCCGACACGACGGCTTAGGACCCCAGCGCGGCAAACAAATGACGGATCTCCGCTTCGACATCTTCCGGGTGCGGCACAGTGTTCGCCACTTCCGCCCGGAACAGTTCGGCATACCGCTGCCGCAAGCGGTGGATGGCGGACCGCACGGCGCTTTCCGACAGCGCCAATTCCTTCGCCGCTGTCGCATACGCGAGATCGGCGCCGGACAAAAAAGCCTTCAGCACTTCGAAGCGTTTTTCGCTCCCTTCGTGGGCGCATTCGGCCCGCAAGCGGGCGAGCGTCTCCGCCACCAGACTCTGGGCCCATTGGCGATCGAAGACCTGTTCCATCGGCGTCGTCTCCATCGGTTCCAGCAAAAAACGCTCCTCCGGCGCCAGTCCGTCCCAGGAAAAAATCTCGAAGCCACCGCCCCGTTTGAGCCGGTTGGCCCGGTCCCATTCATTGGCCAAAAAGTGCCGCACTGCCGCCAACAAAAACGAGCGGAACTGGCCTTTGCTCGGTTCCACCGTCCGCAGCGAATCGCTCCCGAGAAGCCGGCAGAAAAACTCCTGGGTCAAGTCCTGCGCTTCGCAGGGCCCGTGCCCCTGCCGGCGAATGTACGCGTAGAGGGGATACCAATACGTCTGGCAAAGCCGGGCGAGC
>CAZZAQ010000061.1:0-1404 GCA_964652165.1 uncultured Bifidobacterium sp. | reverse complement strand
ACGTGCGGCAAAGCTTCTCCAACGCCGCCTCCGACTGGGGTGAATGGACATCGCTGGCCGCCAGCACCACGCTCCAATGCGTCGTGCGGAAGCACTGCTCACTGCCCGCAGCCGTTCCACGGCTGGCGTCCCCTTTATGCCTGAGATCCTGTTGCACAACTGTCTCTGCTCTCCTCCGCGGGCACAATGACTCGCCGTAGTTCGGACGACCCGTTTCCGAGAACCGGACAGAAACAGCCGCGTTCTTCTCTTGAAATGGAGTTGCAGGACGCCGGGACACTGGCCACTCCTTCCCTTGAAAGCAAGCAACTTTCAGCGAGTTTCAGCAACCTGGGCGCATCTCAATTTCTTGCAGACTGTTGGAGACCTCTCATTAGCACCCGGCTTCAGCCGGGTGTGTTCGAGTGACGTGAAAGAAAACCGTTTCAACGGTTTTCGCGCCCCTGGCGACAAGAAAGCCGTTAAAACGGCTTGCCCCGCGCCTGCCCGAATCACCGGGCTGAAGCCCGGTGCTAATGAGAGTTACAAGATAGTGAGATGCGCCCCAGCAACCTTCTGGCAACTTTCCGGCCTTCCCGGCAGAATGCACGGAACCCGTCGGATACTTTTGAGCCATGAAGGTAACAGTCAACGGCCGGCGCCGGCACTTCCGCACGGTGGACTTCGACGCGCCCGGCAATCGCGTCCTCCTCATCGAACAGCGCCTGCTGCCGCACCGGTTTCGCATCGTGGGAACGCGCGACTACCAGGCGACGGCTGCCGCCATCCGGGACATGGTGGTGCGCGGCGCCGGGGCCATCGGCGCTGCTGCGGCCTACGGGCTGGCGCAGGGTGCGCGGGCGTTTCGCGGAAGCGATTCGCGGAAGTTTCGACGCCACGTCGGCGCGGTCCTGCAAACACTGGCCTCGGCGCGGCCAACCGCGGTCGATCCCCTCAACGCGCTGAAGGAAGTGCGCGCGCGGATGGACGCGGGCGTCAGCGTCGCCGAACAGCAGCAACTGGCCCTCGACGCCGCGCAGAGGTTCGCCGAGGAAAACGTCGAGCAGTGCGAGGCCATCGGCCGGCATGGGGCGAAGCTGATTCGCAACGGCATGAACCTGCTGACGCATTGCAACGCCGGCTGGCTGGCCTTCGTGGACGTCGGCTCCGCGACCGCCCCGATGTACGCGGCGCACGCGCAAGGCCGGCGGTTCCACGTCTATTGCAACGAGACGCGGCCCCGTTCGCAAGGCGCCACGCTCACGGCCTGGGAACTGGCCCAACAGGGCATCTCCCACCAGGTCATCGCGGACAGCGCGGCCGGCCTTCTGTTCTCCCGCGGCCAAATCGATCTCGTCCTCGTCGGCAGCGACCGCACGCTGGGCCGCACGGGCGAAGTGGCGAACAAGATTGGCACCTACACCA
>CAZZAQ010000060.1:7605-12121 GCA_964652165.1 uncultured Bifidobacterium sp. | reverse complement strand
ATCTGCTCGCTTTCCGGACAAAGAATCAGTGACATGTGGTATATGCCGCCTAACCCATGCGCTGCAACACCGGCTCCGCTTGAATTTCCGAGGCAGCCGCGGGTTAAAACCCGCGATACAGCAGATTGAAAATCTGAGTTACCTGGGCCGGCCGTTGGCTGGCTGTAGCGCATCCCGAGTCTGAAGATGAAACTAGTCTGCCGGGTTTAGGAGGGCGAGGAAGTAAACCGTGTCGGCGAACACCGGTTTCATCGCCGAGGCGCGCCGTGCAGGTAGTGGTCGTGGTTGTGGGCGAAGTCGGACGGCAGCCCTTCGGCAGTCCCGGCGACTTCAAGCAACGCGGCGCCCCAGCTTTTCAAGGATGATCCCCCGTTGCTTCGCAGCAATTGATGGAGTTTAGCATCCACTTGCTCGAGTTCCGGCCTCGTCAGGCTCGGCAACTCAGCGATGATTTCTTGCGCGCTCATACCTTGGGCAAAATGCCACGGCGGGGTCGGCCCGGCAAGCACTGCGGACAAAAATGGGCTACTTCTCGTGCGCCTTCACGAAGTCGATGCACTGCTTGATCTCGGGCACCGAGTGTTCCCAGTTGTATTCGTATTCCACTGAGATGTTGCCCTCGAAACCCTGCTTCTTGAGTTCGTCCAGGATTTTTCCAACGCGGCCGACGCCGGTGCCGTAGGGGACATCGTGCTGGCCGGCGCCCATTTCGGTTTTGTCCTTGAGATGGCTGCTGATGACGCGGCCTTTTAAGGTCTTGATGCAATAAAGGGGATCCAGTCCGCTGGTCTGCCAGTGCCCCGTGTCCGCGCACGCGCCGATGCGCGAATCACGATTCTTCGTGATCTCGAGGATGTAGTGTGGGTCCCAGACCCGGTAGCTCGGATCGTCGGCACGGCGCGGGTGGTCATGGATGCCGACGCGGATGTCGAACTCCTTCACAAGCGGTTCGATGATGTCCAGCCGGGAGACGTCTTCCGTGGTGACGCCATACAGGCCGAGGCGTTTGGCGAAGGTAAAGATTTTTCGCCATTCTTCGGGCGGGGCGTTGGTGGTGATGCGCTTGTCATAGCCGACCACGCCGTAGTTGACGGCCTTGATGCCGTGTTGCTCGAGTTTCGCCTGCACCTTCGCGACCACCTCGTCGGAAGCGTGGTGGTTCCAGATCAGTTTCGGATCTTCCTTTGTGAGCTTCTGGCCTGGATAGAACTCGATGACCTTGCCGCCGGCTTCGGCCGTTTTCTCGATCGCCTCCATGACCGAGTAGCGGTTGAACGAGTAGGCCTGGCAACCGATGGCGAAGCCGTTTTGTTTGAATTCGGCGGGGATGGGTCCGGCGCTCAATCCGCAGGTGAGCGCGGTGAAGGCGGCGACGACGATGAAGAGGGCGTGAAGCAATGGGCGCATAGGCTTATGCGCGAATGGCACTCGGAACCGCGGGGACTGTCAAGCACTCTGCGGCGACAGCACTCTGCGGCGACTCAGCGATGCATCGGTGACAGGTGCGTGTCAGATTTTGAACATTCAGTCCGTAGGAACATCTCCTTCCCCCTCACCCCGGCCCTCTCCCTGAGGGAGAGGGAGAACGATGGGGCCGTCTCGGGCGAAGCGGATGGCGTTCGTACGGCGGAGGGCTACCGAAGCAGCCCATCGCGCAGCCGCTGGCCTCCCTCTCCCTAAGGGAGAGGGCCGGGGTGAGGGGGAAGCACACGCCGGTTTCGACTCGTGTTCCAAAACAGCGCTGCGTCCTTCGATGACAGGGCACAAACGTTCGGCCACAAACGTTCGCCTTGCCACGGATTCGCAATTGGCCTACTTCTACCGCCGACCGGTTCAACGATTTAACGTTTCAACGCTTTAACGCTTCAACGCTTAAACAATGAGCACATCCCTTCTCGCCGGCAAACTCGGCGTCGTCTTCGGCGTCGCGAACAAACGCTCGATTGCGTGGGCCATCGCGCAGGCCTGGCATACTGCCGGCGCGCGGCTGGCCTTCACCTACCAGGGCGAGCGGCTCAAGGAAAACGTCGAGGACCTCGCCGGGACGTTCGGCGCGGACACCCCGATCATCGAGTGCGACGTGGCGAAGGACGAGCACATCGCGCGCGTGTTCGGCGAAGTCGGACAAAAGTTCGGCCGGCTGCACCTGCTCCTGCACTCGGTGGCGTTCGCGCCCAGGGAAGCGCTGGAGGGCGAGTTCCTCAACACCAGCCGGGAGGCGTATCGCGTGGCGCACGATATCAGCGCCTACTCGCTCGTGGCGCTGGCCCGCGGCGCGGCGCCGTTGATGACCGAGGGCGGCAGCATCGTGGCCATGAGCTATTACGGCGCGGAGAAGGTCGTGCCGCACTACAACGTGATGGGCGTGGCCAAGGCGTCGCTCGAAGCCAGCACCCGTTACCTCGCCTACGATCTCGGCCCGAAGAAGATTCGCGTCAACGCCATCAGCGCCGGCCCGATGAACACGCTGGCGGCGCGCGGCATCGCGGGCTTCACCGACATGCTCAAGCACTACGAAGCCCACGCGCCGCTCAAGCGCAACGTGTTGCCTGAGGAGCTCGGCGCCACGGGCGTTTTCCTGGCCAGCGACGGCGCCGCTGCCATCACCGGCCAGGTGATCTACGTGGACAGCGGGTATCAGATTATGGGGATGTGAGGGGGCTGGGGGGAAGGCGTCCAACGCCTCGCTTCGTAGCGGCGGACTGGCGTCCGCCGCACTTCTCCTTCGCCAATGAACCCACTGCGAGCCACGCCTGCCCTCGGAGGAGATCGGTGGCGAATGCCAGTTCGCCGCTACCCACTCCAGCCCGCGACCTCACGGTCGCAGCTACAGCTATCAAAGATCTGCGGAGCATTCCCGCACGGCTTCCGTCCAACCGGTCATGAGACGCGCATTCTTGTTTCTGCTCGCTTGCCTGGCTTTCGTTCTTCCGGCCCGGCCGGCCGGGCTTATCATCGTTCACGATGAGGAATTCTGGCGCCGGCCGCCCCCGCCGTGGATGCCTTCGCCCAGGCCGCCCCCCCAGCCGCCCATCGTTTACCCTCCGCCGCAACCGGTTTGGGCGCCGCTCGAAACCAGCTTCACCAAGGCCGACGTGCGCATCAAGGACCAGCTCGCGACCACCGCCATCGAGCAGGAATTTTACAATCCAAATCCCCGCCAGCTCGAAGGCACCTTCCTCTTCCCCGTGCCCAAGGGCGCGCACCTCGACAAGTTCACGATGGAGATCAACGGCAAGCCGGTACAGGCCGAGCTGCTGGACGCCGACAAGGCCCGCGGCATCTACGAGGACATCGTCCGCCGGCTCCGCGACCCCGCGCTCCTCGAGTACTCCGGGCGCGACCTGTTCAAGGTGCGCATCTTCCCCATCGAACCGAACGCCCGCAAGCGCATCACGCTTTCCTACTCGCAGCTTCTCAAGGCCGACAGCGGCCTGGTGAGCTTCCTCTTCCCGCTCAACACCGAGAAATACTCCGCCCGCCCGATCAAGACTGTCAGCGTGAAAATCGACCTGGAAACCAAGCGCCCCCTCAAGTCGATCTATTCCCCGAGCCACAAGGTCGAAATCAAACGCAACGGCGCGAACAAGGCCGTGATCGGTTACGAGGCCACCGATCTGAAGCCCGATACCGACTTCCAGCTTTTCTACGCGCACGAGGAGGCCGATCTCGGCGTCAGCCTGCTGACTTACAAAACCGCCGGCGACGACGGTTACTTCCTCCTGCTCGCTTCGCCTGGCAGCGACGCGAAGCACAACAAAGTCATTCCGAAGGACGTCGCGTTCGTGCTCGACACCTCGGGCTCGATGGCTGGCGCGAAGCTCGAACAGGCCAAAAAGGCCCTGGCCTTCTGCGTCGAGAACCTGAACGAGGGCGACCGGTTCGAAATCCTCCGCTTCGCCACCGAAGTCGAGCCGCTGTTCGATAAGCTGGCGGACGTGTCGAAGAACAATCGGGAGCGCGCCCAATCGTTCATCAAGGATCTCAAGCCCCTTGGCGGCACCGCCATCGACGACGCCCTCAAGAAGGCCCTTGCCCTGCGCCCCGAAAAGGCAGACCGGCCCTTCGTCGTCATCTTCCTCACCGACGGCCGGCCAACCGTCGGCAACACGGTCGAAGACCAGATTGTTGACAACGCGAAGAAGGCCAGCGCCGGCAACGTGCGCGTCTTCTGTTTCGGCATCGGCACCGACGTGAACACGCACCTGCTCGACAAGATCACCGAGGAAACCCGCGCCTACAGCACCTATGTCCTCGCGGAGGAGGACATTGAAGTCAAAGTCTCCAACTTCTTCACGAAGGTCAAAGACCCGGTGCTCGCCAGCCCGAAGATCACCTTCCCCGAGGCCGTCCGCGTCTCGAAACTCTATCCCTCGCCCGTGCCGGACCTGTTCAAAGGCGAGCAACTCATTCTGGCCGGCCGTTACTCCGGCAACGGCGACGGCGCCGTCCAGATCGAGGGGACGGTGAGCGGGGAAAACAAGCGCTTCGCCTACGACGTGAAGTTTGCCGACAC
>CAZZAQ010000060.1:692-7595 GCA_964652165.1 uncultured Bifidobacterium sp. | reverse complement strand
CCCGCGCCTTTGGGCGACGCGCCGTGTCGGCTATTTGCTCGACGAAATCCGCCTTCGCGGCGAAAGCAAGGAACTCAAGGACGAAGTCACCGAGCTGGCCCGCAAGTACAGCATCGTCACTCCTTACACGGCCTATCTCATCCACGAGGACGAAGCCCGCCGCGGCATTGCGTCGAACGTCCGCACGCTCCGTTTCGCCGACCGGGCGCAGCTCGAACAGTCGGAGAAGTTTTACCTCAGCCTCAACGAGTCGAAGGATGGCGCGAGCGGCGTGGCCGGAGCGCGCTCTTACTACCGCTTGAAATCCGCCGAGGCGTCCGGACCGGCCATCCTTGCCGGCGGCGAAGAATCCCTTCGCGCCGCCACGCCCCTGGCCGCTGCCGCGCCTGCCGCGGGCGGCCTCGGGCGCGTGGGTGGAATCGCCGCCGGTCAGGCCTTCACTGCTGATTCAGTCGCCCGACGCGCCGACGCCGCCAAACTCATCGCCGACCAAGGCCGGTTCGCCGGCGGCAAGACATTCTTCCTGAACGAAGGCAAGTGGATCGATTCCGAACTTCAGAAAGCCACCAACGCGAACATCGTCGAAGTCAAGCTCGGCTCGGCCGAGTATTTCGACCTGCTCAAGAAGGCGCCGAATTCGTCCCAATGGCTGGCCCTCGGTGAACAAGTCGAATTCGTGCTCGACCGGAAGATCTACCAGGTGAAGTAAGGCCAGGCTCGGGCTAAATTGTCATGTTATTCAATTCTGCTTGTCCTATTTTTTACGGAGATGGAAAATAACAGGGCTATTCGGCACGGGCTGGAAACCTTTGGCTATCCCGTAATACACGAAGTGATTCTGGTTTGTTCCTGAAACCTCCTCGTACCCCTCCTTGGCCACAGTCGCGATCAGTGCCTGGCCACTGACACCTTGCAGCGCAAACAACCCGTTCGCGTCGGCGACAACATTAGTGATGAACTCCTTTTCTGGAAAAATGACGCAACTGATGGCAGCCCGAGCTCCTTGCAACGGGGACCCATTCTCGTCCACAGCCTTTCCGTAGAAGTCAATTGACCCATTCAGTTGTCCGGCCCACGCGTTGGACCACATGGCCATAGCTTGCTGTGTGAGAGTGTTCAACGAGACGCCTCTCCGCCTCGCAAGTTCTTCCAACTGCTCTTGGAGGTTGGTACCGGGTGGTAACGGTTCAAGAGCCCAGTTCAATTTTTCACGCAATCCATTCGCTCTTGGTAGTTGCTGGGGCCTTGCCGTCGGCTGGTTATCGACTACCGGTTGAGTTCTCGGCGCCGGGTTCGGCGCTTGCGTCTCTCCTTCGGGTGGCGGGTACTGGGATTTCACTCTCGACGCGCGTTGGATTAAAAGGATTATCGACAGCGCCACCGCTGCTGCAATCAAAAGGGCAAGCAAGACTTTTATTTTCATTGTTGTGGAAAAAGATTCGCTATTAGTCGAGAATAGAATTCCCAAGTCGTTGAGGATTGAATATTGCGGTTAAACTGACCGCTATGGTCACTCGCACCTGTAGTAAATCCGAGTTGAGTTTGGAGATTTAGCTCTTGACCCTGAATCTGGCCATGAACCCCTGCCGCGGCACCCACCGCCAGACTTCTCGGCCTTGCCACGAATGGCATCAACTCCTGCAGATTGGTAATGTTTCGCGCCGGGCCGTTCCCATAGTAGCCTCCATAGAGCGTGGACCAAAAACTCTGGTTCCAGACGTTTGTGTGCAAGACGCTGTTCGTACCGTCGGTGAAATAGCCTAGAAACGCGTTCGGCTTCATTGTGGTGAGGCCGTTTCCTAGAAAGTTCGTATTGTACAATGCTTGATTGAGTACCCAAACATAAAGAGCAGCATCGCTCGGATTGAAAAAATTGACGATCTTGCCACCTGTTCGGAGCGCATTCGTAATTCCTGCGCCGTAATTCTGATAGATGTCTGGCGTTGGAACTTGTTCGTCGGTGAGCACGAATGGGGCGTAGCTTGCAATGTTCGGATCAAAACATTGCGCCGGCACTGCAGCTTGCATCAGAACCACATTGTCCACAGGGCGCTCACCGGCATTCGCAAGTTCCTTCAGGGTTTGCATAACAACGATTCCGCCCATGCTGTGAGAGCAAGCACTGATTGTGTAGTCAGGAAAGCGGCTACGGAGGTTATTGAAGTATGCCGCAGCACCCTTACCAGACTTAAATGCGATATGCTCACTGCGGTTGTACGTAATGTAATCCATTCCAGGAAAGAGCTCGGTTTCCTTCGAGCGCGTCGGCCAGCGCAATGCAGCAAACTTTCCTTGATAGCCTTGCCAGTAAAGCCTCTTGAACATCGTTTGTGAGAAGCTCTCGAACTCGAATTGTGGCATTCGCCAGCCATGAATAAACACTGCAATCTGTTTGGCATCTCCAATGGTTGCTGTCGCGTACGATTGTACGGCGAAATTGCTGTTCGTTGGCTGCTGCACCATTTGTGGCCAACTCTGGATAACATTGATTACGGCCGCCTGTTCGTACAGTTCACGAATGTCACGTAGATCGAGGTGCTCGGAAGTCTGTGCAATAATCGTGGTTGCCGCTCCATTGGTCCGTGAAACAGTTAGCACCAGATCACTCGAACCGAGATCGGCTCCTTCTAAGAGGAAGTGCTTTCGATTGCCGTCAAGGAAGCTTGTGGGCAATGAATACGTGAATCCTCCTTCCAATCTGACAATAGCCCTCGACGTATTGGGATTTGTGACGGTGTTCTGAGCGGTGTTGGTGTCGGTCAGATAGCGAGTGCCTCCATCAAACTCGTCAGCCAGATACAAGTTAATAGCCGGCGAGCCTGAAATCGGATACAGAGCCAAGCTCACGGTGTAGCCCTGCGTGGCGGACAACTCTGGCAGGCCGGTAATCCACAGTCGCGCAAAGTCTTCGAGACCCCTCTGCGAACGGATCTGCCCATATAAGTGGTCCGGCATGGCGAGATTGTATTCATCATGTTCCGGTTTTCCGTTTCCTGTAGGTGCATCATTGTCGCTGTTGGCCCAGAACACGAACGGCCGGGCCGCCGTTGTATTGTCTGGTCCCGTGTAACTTAGGTCCATGAGGCTGTCATGGTTCACGTCCAGCGAGAGCCGAATGACATGGACGAGGCACGTTCCCTGAATACCGCCCTGATCGGGGTCCGGCTTCGTGGTCAGGATAACGCGGCCCGGCTCCGTGGGAAAGAATTCGCCGTATTCGGAGAGGATACCTGTTTGGTGAGCGACATTGTTACTGGCATCCAGCAGGTAGGCTTTGTCGAAGTATTCCTCCCGATAGGCGAACTTGTTCGGATCACCGTTGACGATGCGCTGCTTGGCCCAGCCGGAGAACTCCATCGATTGTCCCACTGCCCCGATGAATAGCGGCATGGTGTTGGTGGGGGAGAAATTCAAATGGCCGGGAAGCTGGTCGCTCTGCACGTGCCACGGGTCGATACGACCGAAGTAATAGCCTATCGTTTCGAGCACGGGGCGCTCCACATCTGGAAAGTAACTTGAGACGCCGTTTGTCGTGACTGAGCCGCCGGCCGGGAGGACGGGATATTGGGCCGGCGACGTACGCCCGAGCTTCACCGACTGAATGCGCAGCCCAAAAATGTTCCGGAAATCGCTCCCAAGTGAGTATTGGATCGGCGTTCCAAACGAGCCTGAGGAACTTTTCGTGACGCCAACTCCAGGATCAAAACCGCTTTCACCTTGTCCCACGTACCTGAAATAACACCACTGCCAACTGTACGGGTCCAACAGGGATGGCAGGACCGGAGGGGAATCGAAGTATTCCCAAGGATTGAAGAGGTATCGCGGATTGGTTACGGATCGAATGTCCTGAGCGACAGTGCCAAAACCGACTCCTGTGCTCCAGCCGCCGCCAGAGTTCGTGTCAGCATTATGAAGGGCGAAGTTCCTGAACATCATGTTTTCCTGCCAGGGCAGGAAAATATTCCGGTAGGGCTCGTCCAAATAGTAGAAGTAGTAGTAGTAGTAACTGCGAAAGCCGGCAAAAGTGTACTCGTCCGAAACATAGGCCCTGCCGTACCAAGGACTGTCATAGCTGGGCTCAAGGTCCTTGGTACTAGCATACATGAACGGCTGGGTCGCAGTCGCAGCGCGCAGGAGAAAGTCGATGTTCTCTTTCAGATGGACTCGGCCGTCGATGAAGCGTCGGGGCAACTGATCTCGCCCCGGCCAAGGGGACGAGTACGGCTGAAAAGTTTCAAAGCCCTGACTCAGTCGCCCGCCGGACTGAACGGCTTGTGCCATTACTCGGAAGGCGTAATTAGATCTGCCGCCGAACAGCGGCGACTCGCTGTCCGGGAACCTGAAGACGCCATTCACTATGTTCGTCGCGGGCACTTCAAAGACGTGAAGTGGAACGCTGAACGGATCGGGATCGCTGTTCAGCCGGGTCAAAAGGCGGATCGACTGGACAACCGGAGGAATGGCGGAGACGGCGAGATAGATGGCTCCATCGGGTCCGCGGACGATGGCACCGTTGAAGGCCGTGTCCGGCGCCAAGACTGGGGCGGGCTCGCTCCATTGCGAATAGCCTTGAGGGTAAACACTCCGGATCCAGTAAGTGTTAAACCCGTATTCGAAGTCTGGGTCCAACAGATCCTCATCGAAGTCGCGCGGTTCGTCATCCACGAAGCTCGATTGGCTCGGGGAGGCCAGGATGGTCGAGCCGATTCCCTGGTCGCCGACTTTGAGTATCTCGTAGCCGGAAAGGGGTCCTGAAACCCCTTCCCAAGTCAGGGTCACGTTGGTGCCTTGAGGGTGCATTGTCAGAACGGCGGAAAGCAGCGGCGGTGGAGACGGATTCCATAGGGAAGGATTCGTTCCATTTCGCATCTCATCGAGGTTGGTCCAGCCATCCCCATCGCTGTCTTTGTAGCCATCGCTGGTGCCGGTGTCGCCCGTATCCGGGTTGTTGGGGTCGGTGCCGGTGACGAGGGATTCGTAGACGTCGGGCAGGCCGTCGCCGTCGGTGTCTTCGCCGATGCCGGCGCGGAAGAAGACGGTCGGGCGGTCGAGGGAGACCAGGGTCTCAATCCAGTCCTGCTCGTTGGTGCTGAACAGCCAGGTCTCGACGACCCAGTTCACCGCCGGAAGACTGGGGCTGCTGAGGATCAGGTAGTTGGTGCCGGGTGCGGTGCCATGAAGTGTAAGCCGGGCGGTGTTGGTCGGCGTCAGGGAGATTTCCAGCCAGAGGCCGTTGCTGCCGTTGAGGGGGCTATTCGGACCACCCCCGCCCTCCGGTCCGTTGAGTTGCGGCGAATCCTGCTCCGGCTGGTTCTGCGTCTTGGAATCCGCGCTCGCCGGGTCATACTCCGCTTGGATGGTCGCGAGGTTGGTGGAGGTCAGGTCAACCGGCGTGGTTTTCCCGAAGGTGGTTGTCAGCCGGTAATAGCGTGTGATTTCGTCGGCGCCGTGGGGGCGATCAAACGTGGCGAAGTCATCGAAGAATCCTTGAGCGAGGTTTTGGCCCTGGGCGTCGCTGCCGATGGTGAAGGTGCAGGGCGCCCCGTCGCCCTGGCCCTCGCGCCCGAGGGGGAGAGGGAACGGCACGGGCGAGATGCCCTCGCCTTCCGCCACAAGCGTTTCGTCGATGTAGAGGGCAGTGCCCTTTGGGGAATATGTGAGGGTGATGAGATGCCATTCACCCGCGCGCCAGTCGATGGGGGCTTGGAGGAAGTCCGCGCCCTGGCCGTTGGCGTGCGCGCTGAAGTAGACGGCGGTGTGGTCGGGCTTCAAGTAAAGCGACCACCAACCGGCGCTGGCGTTAGTAGTCCACTGGCCCACCTCGATGAAGCGGCCCAGTGCCTGCGGGTTCGTGGTGTCGGTTTCGCCGCTCGACCACGCGGGCGCGAACCAAAAGCGCAGAGTACCCGTCTCGCAAGTGATGAGCGGACGGCCCGAAGCATCCATGCACGGGTAAGCCAGGCGCGCGGGTTTGTCCGTGTACATGCGCAGCGCGTAGCCGCTCCAACTTTCGACAGACTCGATGTTGTCCACAGCGGACGGCAGTGGATTCGGCGGCATCCACCATTGGGTATCATCGAAACGCCAGACGTGCAAGAAGGCCTCCGGGAACAAGGGCAGCGGCGGGCCGGGCGCGGGCAATGGCGGAGCCGGCGATGAGCGCCTGCAGGATGACGAGGGAGAGGATGGCTACGGCGGTCCGGTTTGGGTTCGATGATTTGTGCATGGGATGTCCTTTTCCTTTTGCGCTAAACATTCGCTGTGATAGTTCATTTCCGAAACCGCTCCTTGCTGCGAAGACTCCACTTCACCCCGCTTCACACGGCCTAAGCTGCTCCGAAATCGTCCGCGATAATGGCGCGTCACCTCACGATGTCAAGCGGGGAAAACGGAAAAATCAGTAATCGAATCCCTCAGCCGTGCGGGTCAGGTTGCAGCGCTGGGCGCAGTCACTCGCGCACCCAGGCCCCTTGCCCGGTGCGCACGTAGTAGCGATAGGCCTTGTTGCCGAGCAGGCCGCGAAGGGCCTTCGCGGACTCGTCGCCGATGGCTTTGAGGGCGTCGGTTTTCTGAGCCGGGGTTAGGTTGGCATCGGCCTGTACTTGCGCGCGATAGTCCTGCGCGACCTTCTTGTAGCCGTAGGCTTCGACGGCTTTTTCCTTCGGCAATTTGAAGCGCGTGGCGAGCGCATTGAGGCGGTGGTAGTCTTCGTCCTCGCCGCGTTTGAGCTCGGCATAGCGCGAATCACCGAGGCCTTGGCGAATGGTCTCCTCGGCCTGCGCCCGTTCCAGCTCCATCTGGCGCTGCGTCGATTCGTCGAGCAAGTCAGTGTCGCGCTTGCCCCAGCGATCGTCGAACGGCTTGCGGGGGATCTCGAACCGCCGAACCCATCCCTGCAAAGCG
>CAZZAQ010000060.1:0-682 GCA_964652165.1 uncultured Bifidobacterium sp. | reverse complement strand
TGCCGTAGAGGGCGTAGCGGATGGAGTTGGCGGCGGGCGACATCCACAAATCGAGTTGCTCCCGTTCCTGCGGCGTCAGGACGCTGCCCAATTCGCTCTCCCGTTGCTCGCGCAGCACGCGCAGTTGCGCGCGGTCGGCCAGGGACAACGGCTCACCGTCGTCGAGTTCTTTCGCGCGGATGGCCTGCTCCGCTTCGTCGAATCGCTCCAGAAGCTCGCGGACCTGCGTGCGGCGCTCCTCGGGGAGGAAGGCCAGCCGGCGCTCGTGGTAATCCTCCTGGCCGGTCTGTTTCATGCGTTCGCGGGCGAGGTCGGCGCTCACGAGTTCGCGGATGATGTCGCGCTTGCGCTTTTCGATCTCGCGCTCCTTCTTCACCAGTTCGTGGCGGTCGACGTCGTTGGCCATTTCCTCCTCCTCGGAGTGCCAGTATTTTAGCTCGGGCCTCCGGCCGTGGAGCGCCTGGATTTCCGGCGCCATCACCTTGTCGAGGTCGGCGATGATGAGTTCGCGGAGGGTCTGCTCCGGGCAGCCGATGGCCCGAAGCCGGGCGATGTATTCCTGGTAGTCCTCCGACTCAAGCTGCGACCAGTGGAGGGGGTTGGTCACGACGACAACACTTTCGTGCGTGGTCACGGGCATCGCCGCGCGCCCGATGTGGACGGAGGGCGCAGCCTCCTCCGG
>CAZZAQ010000059.1:0-12138 GCA_964652165.1 uncultured Bifidobacterium sp. | reverse complement strand
TCGCGCGGAGCTTCCCACCGGCTACTTTCTTCCGCGCCTCCGGCGCGCAGGCCGGCCGGCGATCCGGAACTGGCCCCGAAGGGGCCAATGAAAGTAGCCGGTGGGAAGCCTCGACCAGCGGGAGAGGCGCACCCACCGGTCATGACGTTCAGAAACCCCCGCGCCCCGACGGGGCGCATGAATTGGGCGCGGCTTCGCATCCGCCCCTCCGGGGCGGCCACGCGTTCCGGATGGGTCCCGGTGGGTGCGCTCCGCTCGCGCGGAGCTTCCCACCGGCTACTTTCTTCCGCGCCTCCGGCGCGCAGGCCGGGCAACGGACCAGTGCGCGATGCAACGGCAATCCTGAGGCGAAGCCGTCCACCAGGCCAGCGGTCGTGAACTGCAGCCGCGACCACCGCGACCTGAAGAAACGCTGGTTCCCCGAAGAGATGGAGAAGTTCCTGCCGCTCATCGAAGCGAAGGAGAGGGAGATTTGGGAGGCAGCGGCGAATCTGTCGAAAGGAAAATGACGAATGACGAATGACGAATTCGGTTCACCCGGTAGCTGCCAACGTGAGGAGGCGGACGGTGCAGCGCGGCCGCTGAATCCGCCTCCTCACGTCGGCGGCTACGGGCCTTGTGCAACCTTCCGCCATTCGTCATTCGTCATTCGTCATTTCGCCGCACTGTTTGTCGTTTTCAGCGCGGTTGCTGCCGACCGCGACGATCCCGCCGCCGAACTGGCCTCTTTCAAACTCGCCCCCGGCTTCGAGGCCAACCTCTTCGCCTCCGAGTCGGATGGCATCGTCAAGCCCATCCAGAGCCGGTTCGACGCGCGTGGTCGGCTGTGGGTCGTCGGCAGCACCGTCTACCCGCAGTTGGAACCGGGACAGGCGCCGAACGACAAGGTCATCATCCTCGAAGATACCGACGGCGACGGGCGCGCGGACAAGTCCACCGTGTTCGCCGATAGCCTGTTCATCCCGACGGGCATCGAGATTGGCGACGGCGGCTGTTACGTCGGCAACTCGACCGAACTGCTCCTCCTGCGCGACAACGACGGGGATGGCAAGGCCGATGAACGGCGCGTCGTGCTGCGCGGCTTCGGCACGGGGGACAATCACCAGAACATCAACTCGTTTCAGTGGAGCCCCGGCGGCGAACTGTGGTTCAGCCAGGGCCTGCACGCGCACTCGCGGGTCGAAACGCCCTGGGGCGTCGAGAAGCTCGACCAGGCCGGCCTCTGGCGGCTGCGCCCGCGCCTGCTCCGGCTCGACCCGTTCTTCGGCAGCGAGATGGCGCCGCACAATCCGTGGGGCTTCGTGTTCGACGACTGGAACCAGATGCTCGTGCTCGCCGGCAACGGCCACGGCATCTTCGATCCGCTGCCCGTGCTCATCCGCGGGCATCGCATCACGCCGCTCGACCAGATTTGGAAGGACTACCGCGGGCGCAAGCTCTGTGGCGGTGACATCGTCGGCAACGCGCATTTCCCGGACGACTGGCAAGGCGTGATGCTCGCAGGCGGTTTCATGAACAACGCCATCTACGCGCTGCGCATCACGGACGACGGCGCCAGCTTCAGCGTGGCCGACCGCGAACCGCTGCTGACCAGCACCCACGGCAGCTTCCGCCCGGTGGACGTAAAGATCGGGCCGGACGGCGCGGTGTATCTGACCGACTGGTACAACCCGATCATCGGCCACTACCAGGCCAGCTTCCGGCATCCCGACCGCGACAAGAAGCACGGCCGCATCTGGCGCATCACGGCGAAGGGCCGTTCGCTGGTGAAGCCGCCGAAGCTGGACGGCGCTTCGCCCGCGCAACTCCTCGACCATCTCAAGTCCACTGACCGTTTCACGCGCCATCAAGCCAAGCGGCTTCTCTTCGGCACAGAAACCGCCGCTGTCACGAACGCACTGGCGCAATGGCTGGTGAAGCTCGATCCTTCGGACCCGCGGCTTGAAAACCACCGCATGGAGGCACTTGGAGTTTACGAAGCCCACGAGGTCGTGGAGCCGACGCTGCTCACCAAGTTACTGAAAGCGAAGGACGCGCGCGTCCGCGCCTACGCCGCGAGCGTTGTCGGGCGCTGGCAGGATCGGCTGGCCGATCCGCTCGCGTTGCTGCGTCCGCTCACCGCGGACGAAAATCCTCGCGTGCGGCTCGCCGCCATCGTGTCCGCGACCTATGTGCCGCGCCCGGAGTCCATGGCCCTGGCATTGGCCGCCATCGGCAAGCCCGTGGACAAGTTCCTCGACTACGCGCTGCGGCAGGCCGTGTTCGTGTTGAAGCCGCAGTGGCTGCCTGCATTTCGCAAGGAGCCGTTATCGTCCGACTTCCTTAATTATCCCGCACGCCTGGAATTCCTCGTCAAAGCTGATGGTTCGGCAGACACGCTGCGCATTTTGCGCCATTTCTTCACTTCGATTGCCCTTGATGCGCCGACGCGCGAAGAGTTTCTCAACACCCTTGCCGAGGTTGGCGACGCAAACGACATCGCCACTCTGCTCGACAGGGCGACCTTCGCACGAACTGGAACGTATGACGCGGCGATGCAGACGCGAGTGCTCGGCGCGTTGGAACAAGCGTCGCGCGTGCGGAACGTCCGGCCGGTCGGCGACATCGGCGGTGCCTTGCTGAAGCTGTGGCAAGCCAGCCACGACCGGAGTTCGCAAATTGCAGTCTTGCGTTTGGCGACGCTGTGGCAGGTGAAGCAAATGGAAGCCGGGGCATTGGACGCCGCATTCCGCACACCCACGGACGATGAGCTTCGGTCGGCCGGCGCGACGGCTTTGGCGGCGATTGGCGGCACGAACGCCACCAAGCAACTCGATGAGTTGGCCGGGCCCACCCGGATTTCGGGCGAGCGTGTCGCCGCCGCCGTGGGCTTTTCATCGCTCGATCTCAAGCGCGCCGCCGAAATCGCCGCCGACGTTCTCGCCAAGGACACCGAGGGCGTCTCGGTGCCGCAACTGCTTCCGGCGTTTCTCAATCGCAAGCGCGGCGCCTCGTTGCTCGCGGAGGCGATGCAGAAGCAATCGCCGTCGCGCGATGCGGCCCGGGCGGCGTTGCGATTCATGGGTTCGACCGGGCGTGAAGACAAGGACCTGCTGGCCGTGTTCAATGCAGCGGCTGGCGTTTCCGGTGAGCCGCTGAAGGCGACGCCCGAATGGGTCCGCCAGATTGTCGCCGAAGTGCGCGAGCGCGGCGACGCGGCGCGCGGACGCGAGATCTTCCGCCGCGCGGACCTGAACTGCCTGGCCTGCCACGCCGTCGGCGCCGAGGGTGGGACGACCGGGCCGGACCTCAACGCCATCGGCTCCGGCCAGCCGTTGGAGTTCATCATCGGCGCCGTGCTCGAGCCCAACCGCGAGGTGAAGGAAAACTACGAGTCCATCGAAGTAACGATGAAGGACGGGGAAACCTACACCGGCTACCGCGTCCGCAGCGACGGCACTGAGCTGGCGATGCGCGACGTGGCGCGCAACCAGGTCGTCCGCCTCCGCCGCGACCAGATCGCGTCGCAGGCCGGGCGCGGGTCGCTCATGCCTTCGGGCCTGGTCGATCACCTCACGCGCGCCGAGTTGCGGGACATGTTCCGATACTTGTCGGAACTGGGGAGGGCGAAGTGAACCGTGTTCAGCAGTCGGTTTCGAATGGGTTTGCTGAATACTCAGGACTTCTGACCCCGTGGAAGTTGGCTGGCCGCGGAGTAGTGGAGTAGTGGAGTAGTGGAGTAGTGGAGTAGTGGAGTAGTGGAGTAGTGGAGTAATGGAGTAGTGGAGTAGTGGAGTAGTGGAGTAATGGAGTAGTGGAGTAGCGGAGTGACGGTAACACCATTACTCCAACACTCCAACACTCCATTACTCCAACACTCCATTACTCCAACACTCCATTACTCCAACACTCCAACACTCCAACACTCCAACACTCCAATTCGGCCCGTCTCACACCTCCAGCACCTTCTCGAACTTCGTCAGGTTGCGCGGGCCGTTGGCGGTAATCAGCGCCAAGTCCTCCAGACGCACGCCTCCGCCGAGTTCCCGGTAGTAGAGACCGGGTTCGACGGTCACGACCTGGCCGGTGCGCAGGATGTCCTTCGACACCGGGCCGATGCGCGGGCCTTCGTGGAGTTCCAGGCCGACACCGTGGCCGGTGCCGTGGAAAAACCCCTGGAAGCGCCCGTGCTTGCGGCCCGTTTTGAAGCCCTCGCGCTCGAAGAATTCGAGAATCCTGGCGTGAACTTCCTTCGCCTTCGCGCCGTCGCGAAGGTGTTTGAAGGCGACGGCCTGCCCGCGGCCGACGGCGTCGTAAAGCTTGCGGACCGCATCGCTGGCCCGGCCGCGAACGACGGTGCGAGTAATGTCGCCGAAATAACCGGTCTTTTGTGAGCGCGGGAAGACGTCGATGACGATCGTCTCGTGGGCGCGCAACAGGCCAGAGCCGCGTTCGTGCGGATCGCAGGCCTGCCGGCCGCCGGCGACGATGGTATGGCGCGGCAAACCGCCCGCCTGGATGATGGCAGTGTCAATGATGGCCCGGAGCTTCTCGGAAGTGAGCGGGTTGTTATGGTAGATGAGGCGGCGCTTGCGGTCGATCCGGGAGTTCTTCAGCGCGTGAATGCCTTCGGCCAGGCCGACCTCGGCCATCATGAGGGCGGCGCTGATCTTCTTCACCTCGGCAGCGGACTTGATCTGGCGCTCGGGGAACACGTGGCTGCCGGCGGGTTTCACGCGGACCTTCAGGTCGCGGAGCTGGCGGGCGAGGCCGAACGGGAACTGGTCGGGAACCTGGACACGTTTGATACGGTGGGCGGCCAGCAGGTGCCGGATGGCCTGGGGCAGGCCGGTCATCTTCGCGCCGTCCTTGCGGAGGCGATCCTGAATCCTCGTGAGCGAAACGACGCGGCAATGCGGCGCCGCCTGGCGGGCGCGGTCGATTTCCAGATCGCTCATCACGATGGTCGGGCGGCCATTGGCGCGGAGGTAGATGAACGGGTCGGGCACGAACATGCCCACGGCGTAGAGCATGTCGGCATCGTTCTCCGTGTCGGCGACCATCAACAGGTTCTCGCGGCTCATGCAGCAAATTGTTTTGGCGGACGGCTTCTGACTAGACCCCGAACAGGCGGTCCCCCGCATCTCCAAGCCCCGGCACGATGTAGCCTTTTTTATCCAATCGCTGGTCGATGGCCGCCGTGAACACGGGGAGCCCCGGAAACTGCTCGTGCACCCGCGCGATGCCTTCGGGCGCGGCCACCAGGCTCACCAACCGCACGCGCCTCGCGTCGCGTTCGGCCAGCAAATCCAGCGCGGCGACAGCACTGCCCCCTGTCGCCAGCATGGGATCGATGAGGATGATTTCAAACGAGCTTAAGTCGTCTGGCAAGCTTTTATGATACGCCGATGCGGCCAGGGTTTTCTCGTGCCGCTTGAGCCCGATGAATCCGACGCGGGCTCGCGGGATGAGTTGGAGGAGCGGGTCCAACATCCCGAGGCCCGCGCGCAACACCGGCACGAGTATCACTTCGTCGCGAAGCCTTACCCCGCGCGCGTCGGCCAGCGGCGTGCGGACCTTCACCGGGCGGAGACGGAACGAGCGTGTCGCCTCGTACACCATCAACGCGGCCACCTGCCCCAGCCCGCGCCGGAACTCCTCAGGGCCGGTCCGGCGGTCCCGCAGCCTGGTGAGCGTTTGCTGCACCAGCGGGTGGGCGATGACCGTGACCTGGTTCACGCGGAGCGACGATCACCTCATCAGTGCCGGCGCCAGATAATACAGCCCCGCTTGCAGCTTCGGCACTTCCAGCCCTATGTCCACCTTCACCGTCTTGCCTTCGGACTTGCCGAGGATGCCGAAGAGGTCCAGCAAATCGAACGGCTCCTGGTACGTGACGAGATTCGCCTCGGGTATGCCCGCGAACTTGAGCGCGCGCTTGACCGCCGTCTCAAAGCCGCCCAGCTCATCCACCAGCCCCAGTTCGTACGCCTCCGTCCCGGAAATGATGCGCCCGTCGGCGAAGTCGGTCCATTTGCCGCTCAAAGTGCGGCCGGGGTCGGCGTTCGAACTGTTCTTCCCGTTCGCCAGCTTGCGGCCGTCCGCGACCACCGTCTTGAAGCGGTCGTACACCTCGCCGATCATTTTCCGCACCAGCGCTTCCTCCTCCTTCAATTCGGCGGCTTGCTCCGGAGACAGGTTCTCGACTTCCTTGGAAAAACTGAGCATGTCCTTGAACTTGCCGCTCGTGTACGTCATCGGCCGCACCCCCACCTTGTTCATCAAGCCGCGGAAATTGAAACTCTGGAAAATGACGCCGATGCTGCCCGTCATCGTCATTTCGTGCGCGACGATCCAACGGCAAGGCGCGGAGACATAGTAGCCGCCCGACGCCGCCAGGGAACCCATCGACGCGATGACCGGCTTGTTGTGCTTCTGCTGGAACCGCTCGATGGCCTTGGCGATGTCGTCTGACGCCAACACTTCGCCACCCGGCGAATCCACCCGCAGAATCACCGCCTTCACCCGATGGTCCTTTGCGGCGAGCTTCAGTTTCTCTTCGACCGACTTGGCCAGGCTGCGTCCGACTGGTTGGCTGGCGCCCATGATGATGCCCTGCACCGGGATGATCGCGATTTTCTCCCGCGTGGCGTGGCTCTCGACCGTGACCTCCTGCAACCGTGTCCCCGCGGCCAGCCTGCCCCCATCGGCCAGCGACAGCACGACCTTGATGACGTTGAATCCAAGCAGGCCAAACAGCAGCAGTCCGAAAACGATTGCCGCGACTTTCCACCCGGACCCTTTCTTTGTATTGCGCGCAGGGATGGGGGCTGCGGCCGGCAATGGGGAAACCGGCGGATGCGCGACGACTGGCGGCGGGACTGGCGGTGGCGACGTGGAAGGTGAATTCGGCGGAGAAGAATCAGTGTCCATAACGCCCGCACGTTAATGAACGGCGCCGAGGCCGGCAAGAATTGAACGCGCGTCCTTTCAAGGCCTGGGGTTGCGCGCCCATCACAATCTTGGGCGCAAACCTCGGAAGCAAAACGGCGACCCTCCCGCGTCGCCAAAACGGGTCGGATCCCGACTCAAGCAACTCTTTGAACGCGGTCAAGGGGGCGGCGCTGGCGGGAGACCCACTGGCCGCGATGCTCGAACCGGAGGAGACTGTCGCACGGCGGAAGGAAAGAAAAAAGCGTGGGATGTGACGAATGAGGCGCCGCCTTGCAAAAGTGTGGTAGCGCGGTAAGCTGCCCGCATGTCAGTACGTGAAGAAATCGAAAAGACTGTGCTGGCGCTTCCCGTGGAGCAGCGAGTGCTGCTGGTGGAGTCAATCCTGGGTTCCCTGCCGCCGGTGGAAGAGGAATGGTCGGAGGCGCAAGAACTGGCGGAAGCGGACCGACGGGAACGTGAGATCCAGAGCGGCCAGGTGCAACCGTTGAACGACACTGAGTTCTGGAAACGAGTTGAGGCCAGCCGCAACCGGTGAGAGTCGAGTTTCATCCCGCCGTCGAGCGGGACGTGGCGGAGGCGCTGCAACGCTACGACTCGGTGTCGCAACGGCTGGGCCAGGACTTCAAGGCGGAGTTGCGCCGGGTCATCGCCGTAGCAGCGGCGAAGCCCGCGAGATTCCACGTGGTCAAGCCGGGTTTCCGTCGGGCAAATCTGAAACGGTTTCCCTACCACTTCATTTACCGCGAACTGGCCGACGGCATTCGCGTGACGTTGGTTCGGCATCACCGGCGGCGCCCGGACGTCGGGATGGAACGCCAATAAGAATCC
This sequence comes from uncultured Bifidobacterium sp., assembly GCA_964652165.1. GTDB lineage: Bacteria > Verrucomicrobiota > Verrucomicrobiia > Limisphaerales > JADJPG01 > DASTLJ01. The sequence continues at coordinate 4,377 of CAZZAQ010000059.1, read as the reverse complement.
ACTGCCGTGTGGGCCGGGGCCGGCAAGATTTGAACTCGCGCTTTTTCAGCTTGTTCAACGCGGGCGCATCTTGACACTGCCCCCCGTTCGCCGCAAGCCGACTCCCTCTCCTCCCTCCGAGGGAGGAGAGGGTCGGGGAGAGGAGGGCCGTCAGGGTCCAGCGATCGCCCCTCTCCCCGGCCCTCTCCCCGCTCCTGCGTCGCGGGGAGAGGGAGAAGCCCGGGGGCAGTGTCAGGATGCGCCCGTTCAACGCCGCGCCGCCCTTTCCTGCTTGCGTGCGCGTCGCCTTTGCTGCAATTCATCAGCGACCGGCGATGCAGCATTACCCCAAACATTACTGTGGCGTCTTCGGCATTTTCGGCCATCCGAATGCCGCGGAGCTGACCTACTACGGACTTTACGCGCTCCAGCATCGAGGGCAGGAGAGCGCGGGCATCGTGAGTTGCGACGGCAAACAGTTCCGCGTCCACAAGGGCATGGGGCTGGTGCCCCAGGTTTTCACGGGCGAAATCCTCCACAATCTGGTCGGCTCGATGGCCGTGGGGCACACGCGCTATTCGACGACCGGCTCCTCGCACGTGCGCAACGCGCAGCCCCTCACGGTGGATTGCGCGCGCGGCCAGATCGCCATCGCGCACAACGGCAACCTCACGAACGCGGCGCAGCTCCGCGAGGAGTTGGAGATGCGCGGGTCGATCTTCCAAACGACCGTGGACAGCGAGATTATCCTGCATTTGATGGCGCAGCCGAATTTGAACGGGCACGAGAACAATCTCATCGAGACCATCCGGCGCATCGAGGGGGCGTTCTCGCTGGTGGTGATGACGGAGAATGAATTGATCGGCGTGCGCGACCCGTATGGGTTCCGGTCGTTGTGCCTCGGAAAAGTGGATGACGCGTGGGTGCTGGCGAGCGAGACGTGCGCGCTGGACTTGATTCACGCCAAATTCGTCCGCGACGTCGAGCCGGGGGAGATTGTCATCATCAATAAGGACGGGTTGAAGTGCATCCAGGCCGCGCCGGAGCAGGAGCGGCGGGCATTCTGCATTTTTGAGTACGTTTACTTCGCGCGGCCCGACAGCACGATCGCGGGGCGAAGCGTGTACAAGGTGCGCGTCGAGATGGGCCGCCAGCTCGCGCGCGAGAACCCGTTGGCAGCGGACATCGTGGTGCCGGTGCCGGACAGCGGCAACACGGCGGCGCTGGGCTACTCGATGGAGGCGGGCATCCCTTACGAGATGGCGTTCATCCGCAATCACTACGTGGGGCGGAGCTTTCTTCAGCCGACCCAGCTCATCCGCGACTTCAACGTGCGCGTGAAACTGAATCTCATTCCCGAACTGGTCCGGGGCAAGCGGGTCATCATCGTGGATGATTCGATCGTGCGCGGCACGACCTGCAAGGCGCGAGTGAACACGCTGAAGGAGGCGGGCGCGACGGAGGTTCACGTGCGGGTGAGTTGCCCGCCGCACAAAAACCCGTGCGTGTATGGGATCGATTTTCCCGACCGCAGCAAGTTGATGGCGGCCAATTACAGCATCGAGGAGATCTGCAAATACCTCAATGCCGACTCGCTGGCGTATCTTTCCAAAGCCGGCATGGTGGCGGCGACGGGCCTGCCGGCGGGCGGCTTCTGCATGGCGTGCTACGACGGGGATTACCCGGTGCCGTTCGATCCGAAGCTGGAGAAACACATCATGGAACGCCGCCGCGCGCGGGTCGAGGGGCTGGGCGAAGCGCTGGCGAAGGACCAGAAGCAGATCAAGTTGCTGTGAAGGGGGGCGCTAAAACGTAAAACGTGAAACGTAAAACGTAAAAGGCGCTCAATGGCTTACTGTGTTCTGTTTGGTCTATGATCGCGATGCCTTTTTACGTTTCACGTTTTACGTTTTACTCGCGCACCTTGCCTCCCGCGATTCGCCCGGTTACAACCTCCCGAACCGCATGTGGTCGTTGTTCAAAGAGTTCCTCCAGTTCCTCCGGCAGGAGAAAAAGTGGTGGCTGGTGCCGCTCGTCGTGTTGCTGTTAATCCTGGTGGCAATCATCGTCTTCACGGGCGGCTCGGTGCTCGCGCCGCTGATGTACCCGTTTCACTGAGCGGATGGAACCATGCTCCTTCGCTACCCTTTGAATCTCTTCGGTGGGGCGAGCGTCCCCGCGAGCCGCGAAGAGGTTGAGTCATGATCCTTCGTTATCTCGCAAACCTCTCAACCGGCCGGCTCATCCTCTGGTGCTACTTCATTTGGTACCTCGTCGTGCTCGTTCGCTACTTCGACACGAGCCTCCGGCTGTGGCTGACCTCCCTCGGACTGTCGCTGATCATCGGCTGCGCGCTCTACGTCAGCACAGCCATGGCAGGGACGAAGCGCGTGACACTGGATTTCTGGCAGACCTTCCGGCTGTTCCTGATGCCGTTTTGCGTGTCGAGCTTCGCGGCGCTGGTCAAAGGGCAGGGGTTCATTCTTATCTTCTCACCCAAGCCGGCGGAAATCGGGGTGGCCGTTGGATTGTGCGCGGCGCTTTGCGCAGCGGTGTGGTGGCTCAAGCGGTGAACCACTGGCCAAAAACGACCGGGATCTCGCGGGCCACGCAGCGGAGGCTGGCGCCGCCTTCACGCAGGCGCGCGTCCAGCGCAGGGACTGACTCCTCGGAAGCGAGTACGCTCTCGATCAATTCGCGTTGGTCCAGAAACCGTTCGCGATGCGGGTGCCGCTCGTCGAGCCAGTGGGCCAGAAGACGCCGGCGCATCTCCGGCAGGCGCCAGAGGCGGCGGCCGTATTCGAAGCGCGCCACGTCGTCGTAAGAGGGGTAAGGCCCCCAGACGGCCGCTTCGGCGGCAAGAGTCACGTCGTCGCGCATGGTTTCAAGATAGCAGACCGACGCGCCTTGCCCAAGCTTCGTGTGCGCGGTCCCGCGGCTCATTGCGCTTGAGCTTGGGCACGATCAAATCGGCGGGCGAGGGAACGGTGATTGACAGGTAGCCGCAGGCTTTTGTCGAAGCCCTGGCCTTCCAGTCCGCCGAAAATTCACGCAGCACGGCTTCGGGCATGAGGTTCACGTGCCAGCCGTGGGCGGCTTCGAATTCGCTGCCGATGATCGCCTCGTAACAAAGCCGGGCAACTTCGTCCGAGTCGGTGATCGTGTCCACGTCCATGCTGTTTTCCGGAAGCGGCTCGGTGATGCCGCGCTGGAAGGCGTGCCACAGCAGCGCCCCCGAGCCAATGAGAATCAGTTGGGCCGGCTGCGTCAAGCTGGCACCCAGCCCGACCAGCCAGTCCTCAACCTGATGGGGAAACTTAAGTTCGCGCCGGGGCATAGCTTGGAGGCGACTCGCGTTGCAAAACCGCGTTTGCTTTCCTGGCTGCAGAACTTAAAGGGGTCGCCTCTTATATTCAACGCTGGAGCGTCGACTATTGAACCTGGCCCCGGTTGGCTTAGAAGACCCAGGGCAGGAAACGAATCCGCCGCACGTAACCCCAATCGCTTTCGGTGATCAGGATGTTGCCCTCGTAATCCATCGTCACGCTGCGGCCTTCGCTGATGGCGGGCCAGGGCGTGTAGAAAAACTGGCCGTCGCCCGAATGAGTGCTGCCGCGAGCACCGTTGAGCATCAGGTGAATGATGCCCGCCGTGTCCATGTACCAAAGCTGGCACCCGTTGTGCGTCAGCAACAGAAAGCCGCCCGTGGGCACGGGCCAGATGCTGCGCACGCCGTACAGTCCGGTTTGCAGCGCCGGAAAGCCATCGCCGCCGCCCGTCGTTTGGCCGTTGCCCGCGATGACCGTGAGCCCGCCCGCGGGCGTGACGCGATAAGCCAGGTTTGCGCCGCGGTCGCAAACGAGAATGTTACCGCTGGATTCCACGTAAAGCGGGCCCAGTTCGACGAAGCCCATCGCGACAGTTTGCAGGCCCGACGACGGCGTCCACTTTCGCAGCCGGGTGCCGGCGCAGAAGTAGGCGAGCGTTTCCGTCTCATTCACCCAAAGGCCGCGCCCGCCCGCCAGCGAGGAACCGCTGCTGGTCGCCAGAAAGAGGGTCTGCATGATGCCGTTGGTGTTCACGCGCCGCACGCGGCCGTTCTCCGTGTCGAGCACGTATACCGTGCCGTCGGCGCGCACGTACTCCCCGTTGGGAAGGTTCAACTGCAGCTCGGTCGCGTCCGCCGGGCCTTCGCCATTGAACCCGCCGACATGCGTGCCTGCGAATGTGTGAATGGTTCCATCGGGCGTGACCTTCAGAATGGCGTGGCTGTTCTTGTCCGCGATGTAGATGTTGCCCGCGCGGTCGGCCTGCGCGAAGTGCGGACGGGAAAGCGCGGCCGACGACGCGGAAGCGCCTTCATACGTCGGCTGCCAATAGCTGACGCCGTCCGTCTGG
>CAZZAQ010000058.1:0-12377 GCA_964652165.1 uncultured Bifidobacterium sp. | reverse complement strand
CGCTGGCGCACGAAGCGCGTTTGCGCGGCGATGTGTTGGATGTCGAAGTGCCAGTCGTCGCCGGGCTGTAGTTTGCGGCCGGCCGTTTGCTCGATGGTGTTGCCGTTGGGCAGGGCGTAGAGGACGAGTTTGAGCGGTTTCCCGGCGACAAACGCCTCCGCGGGCGGCGAGTTCACCACGACGCGCACGCCGGGGGCAGGGAGAAGTTCTTCGGTGCGTTCGGCGAAGACTTTCCCCTGACCGGTCGGGGCGCGTGGCAGCGCGTCCCTACCAGCGTTGGTGGGGCGAGCGTCCTCGCGAGCCGGCTCGTCAGTAGCCTCGCCCCACCTGGACCCGGCGTTCGTGGGGCTGACATAGCGCGGGAGTGGTCCGGGCCCATCGTCAGTCAGCAGCGGCGCGAAGCGTGGGTCCGCCAGCGCGCCGGCGAAGGGCATCGGCACACCGTCCGCTTCCACGGTGGCGAAGACGAGGCGCACTCCGTGGCTGTAGTCCACCCATGAGTCGGCGTGGCCGGTGTAAAGGGGTTGAATGGCTGCGCCATCAGGTTTGTGCCAGCCGTAGATGGCGACTTTACCGGGCGCCCCGGCAAGGCGGCGGGTGAGCACGACGTCTTTCTTGTGCCCGGCAACGAGCGTCCGAAACGCTTCCGCCGCCTGCGCGAGGCGCTGCGTGCGGACCATCGCGTTGTGTTGCGCGAATACTCCGACCGAGGTCATCGCCGGGCCTGGCGGGATGGGCGCCGGCTGAAGCTTTAGCGGCGCGGCCGCATAAATGGCATCGACGAGCCGCGCTGTCGGCAACACGCACCCTGTCGCGTCCGCGATTCGTTGCGCCGTCGCGGGAGTGAGCGGGGCGAGGAAGTGATCGGCGTCCGACCCGACGGCCAAGTAGTCGGGCGCGACGCGGATGACGGCGAGGTTGGTTCGGACGCCGCGCGGGTCGCGCAGAGTGACGGGCTGAAGTTGGCGGAGAAAGTCCGGGACGTTGCCACGAACCACTTCGGTTTCAAGACGCGCCTCGCGTTCGGCGAGCGGGAGCGGGGCGATGCGCTCGATGAGTTGCGAGCCGGTGGGTGCGTCAGCCGGACGAGGCGGGAGCGGAAGCGTGCCGGCGCTGGCGAAGACCGCCAGCAGCACCGCGCCGGCCAGCCAGGACCAACGCCCTAATCTGAACGGGCGCTGGCGCCGCGTCTCACCGCTCACCCCGGCCCTCTCCATAATCCTCGTAGCAGCCGACGTGAGGAGGCTCACTCTTTTTCGGGGAAGGGAAGTCAGAGCCTCCTTACGTCGGCTGCTACGGTTCAGGGCTTCCAGCCCCAGTCTCCACCGCGGGCAAGATGCCCGGGGTGACAGGCTGGAAGCCTGTCCTACGAAGTGGCGGTCACTTCGCTGACCAGTCATCAAGCTCGTCACGATCGAGTTCCCCCCAGTAGAGGCGGACATCTTCAATCAGACCGCGCCAGCGCAGTTCGCCGTCGTACGCGCCGACGTGGCTGCCGGGGTCGGCGCCCAGAGCGAGACCGTCGCGCGGTTTGGACTGGATGCCGGCGGACTTCGCGCTGCCGGCAGCCTTGCCATTGACCAGGAGCCGGAGTTCGCCGCCCGCACCCAGAATCGCGGCCAGATGCGTCCACTCCCCGGGTGTCAGCTTCGCCTTGCCACGTACGGTCGCAAGCTGCCCCGCGGTGCGCACTGCGGCGCACGGAATGCCGTCCTCAAGGTAAAGCGAGAAGCCGTGCGCGGCGCCGCCCAGAGAGATGACCACGCCCTCGTTGCCCTGGGGCTTGCACCACGCGCCGACCGTGAAGGGCTTGCGCGCGGGGTTGAGCGTGGCCGGAGCATCCGCGATGGCCACCACACCGTCGCCGGCAAAACTAAACGCTCGTCCCTTGCGGCCAGCGACGGCCTCGGCGCCAGTGGACTTCGCGTTGTGGCCCTTGCCGGAAGCGTCCTTCACTTCGCCGTTGGCGAGGGTCGCGGCGTCGGGCTTGAAGACAAGTTCGATCGGCACGGGCGCCATCGCGTCGCCGTCATCGAGCACGTTGGCGAACTGATCTCGGTCGTCGAGGTCCTTGCGCAGGCGGGCCAGTTCTTCCTTCAAGGCGGCGACGGCGCCCGCGCAGGCGGGGTCGTCGTAAACGTTCTTCAACTCGCGCGGGTCGTTGGCGAGATCAAAGAGTTCCCACGCGCCGAGTTTGTCGAAATAGATCAACTTGTGCCGCTCCGTGCGCACGCCGTAGTGCGGCTGCACGCGATGGTCCGCCGGGTAATGGTAGTAGCGATAATACATCGACGTGCGCCAGTCCTTCGGACGCTCGCCGCGCAGCAGCGGGGCGAAGCTCCGCCCCTGCATGTCCGACGGCACCGGCGCGCCGGCCAGCTCCAGCAACGTCGGCGCGAAATCCACGTTCAACACCATGTTACTGTCCAGCGAGCCGGGCTGGATGTGTCTTGGCCAACTGATCAACAGCGGCATGCGCAGCGATTCCTCATACATGAAACGCTTGTCGAACCACCCGTGGTCCCCCAGGAAGAAGCCCTGGTCCGACGTGTAGATGACCACCGTGTTCGACCGCAGCCCGCTCGATTCGAGGTAATCCAGCACTCGGCCCACGTTGTCGTCCATCGACTGCACGACGCGCAGGTAATCCTTGATGTAACGTTGATACCGCCACTCCTTCTCCTGTTGAGCCGTCAGCCCCTCCGGCACCGGCGCTTTGAGATCCGTCTTCTTCAAGTCCCGCATCCGCATCGTCGCTTCGCTTGCCGCGGGCGAACGAGTGGCGTAGTCGTCGTTGAACGTCGCGGGCAACGGCAGGTTCGTGTTCGCGAACAGGTTCGTGTACTTGGCTGGCGGGGACCACTCGCGGTGCGGGGCCTTGGGTTGCATCATCAGGCAAAACGGCTTGCCCGCGTCGCGCTTCCTCAGCCAGTCCAGCGAGAAGTCGCCGATCAAATCGCTCGTGTAACCCTTGAGCTTGTTGGTGCGGCCGTTCTCGATCATCACGGGATCGTGATAAAGGCCTTGCCCCGGAAGCACGTTCCAATAGTCGAACCCGGTCGGGTCGCTGAACAAGTGCCATTTGCCGACGAGCGCCGTCTGGTAGCCGGCGGCCTGGAGGAACTTCGCGACGTGCGGCTGCGAGCCGTCGAAGCGGTTGAACACGGTCACGCCGTTCTTGTGGCTGTACTTGCCGGTAAGAATCGCCGCGCGGCTCGGGGTGCAAATCGAATTGACGACGAAACAATTCGCGAACCGCATCCCGCTCGTGGCGAGGCGGTCGAGATTCGGCGTCTGGTTGATGACGCTCCCGTAACAACTCAGCGCGTGGGCCGCGTGATCATCGGAGAGGATGAACAGGAAGTTCGGCCGCTCCGCCGCGCGCGCGGGGAGCATGGCGAGGAGCAGGAGGAAGAAGGCGAACGGGCGTGGCATGGCGCGACATTAGAGAGGCAGGAGGGGAATGGAAACCACGAATGAACACCAATGGACACGAATCCGGAGTCGGTTCGGACAGGCTTTGAGGCACAGCGAAGGAAGTTTGTGGGAACGCCCGCCTTCACCCTGGCCTACTCCCACCTTCAAGGCGTTTGCTCGATCCGTTCGATGGCTTCGCGCGCCGTTTGTTGCAGGTGTGTGTCCGTCTCCTGCGCGGCCTCGCGGAGCAGTGGGAGCAAGTGAACGGCCTTCTCTCTCGCCATACCCATCCCGGCTGCCGCCGACGCACGAAAACGCGTCGAGTTTGTCCGCCCGCGCAACACCCTTTCCGCCAGACTCAGGACTTCTGCATCCCGTGGAACCGTCGTGACCAGCGCCCAGAGCGCGGACTGTCGCACGCGTTCATCTTCATCCCGGGTCAACTCCATCAGCGCATCCTGCACGCCGGGAATGTGCTGCCGATACTTGACCATATAAGCGACAGCACCAGATGCAGCCTGGCGGCACACGGGATTCGTGTGGCGAAATCCTGCCTGGATGGCAGCGATGATTTCCGCATCGCGCCCCGGCAGGTTGTGGCTGGCCACTGGAACGACCCAACTCATTGAGATGCCGCCGTTGAGGCCCAACACCACCGGAGCCGCCGCATTGGCCTCCATCGCCCGGGTGAAGCCGCCTTGTCGATTGGTGCCCAGCGCCATCAGCGTGAACGCGGCGGCCATGTTGCGCGCCTTTTGCCGACTCGAATAATAGAGCGGCGACGGCTGCGCTGGCGTCACCCTTGGATAGCGAATGCGCCACCACGTCCGCTCCCACCAACCCTTCGCCCGCGCGGTCCATGATTGGCGCTCTGGTTCCGGCGGCTCTCCCAGGCGCTGAACCAGCACCGGCACAGCTTTCGGCCCCAGATGCAGCAACGCCTGCAAGGCCTGATCCTTCTCCAAGGTTCCCGGGGGAAACTTGTTTGGCCTCGTCTCGTTTGTCGGATAGCGCCAGCTGTCGAACAACGCCATGCAGTCCAGCCACTCCGTCACGGTCTTCCCACCGTACGAAGGCTCACGGTTGGCCTGGTGCTGGATGAGCCATACGGTCGTCACGACCGCCGCGACGAACAAGAGGATAAGGGCGGGCTTTCTTCTCAACGAAGGCATAGCCTAAAATACCTTTCCATAGCTTGGGCAGAGTTCACCAAACCCGCCCCGCTCCCGCAAGGCCAATCCCCGCTTCCGTGAATCCCAACGGGATTCCATCCTCCAGCCCAGGGTTGGCGCGCAGCGCCTACCCTGGGAAACCGCGCCCATCCCGCCCAACCCTAAAAGGGTTGCAGCCCCGCCCCTCCGCGTTCACCCGCGACGCAACCCTTTCAGGGGAATGGCGCTTACATAAGGCATAAAACTCTTCGGTACAATGTATTATAGAAGCAGACTCTTCTGCCGGTTCCATAGTGAAGTTGACGAATTCGGCCGGAATCTCGAACCAAGAAAAACTGGGCCAACGGCCGTCGTGTCGCAAATTGACTTGCGATGCATTGATTATAAAATGGTTACGTTGCCGAATCCTTATGTAAGCGCCATTCCCCTTTCAGGGTTGGGACACGTTCGCTCCCCGCACCCAGAGTAGCGCCTGCGGCGCAACCCTGGGCTGGAGGACGGAATCCTTTCAGGATTCAGCTCGCGCGGGCGGGAGTCCCGCGTTCCTTCAAGACCGAATGCAGCGCCTGCCACGCGCCTCGCGCAACGAGGCTGCTCCGGGAGAACGTCCAGCGCTAATGCGGTGAACGATTCGTGACGATAATGGAATCGGCGAATGGCACGAATGAAAGCGGCGCCAAAAATCAGCCTTAGCGAATGGCCTTCATAACGCGTTTCTTCATCAAACCTGCCAAGCCGGCGCTCGTCCAATTGCCGGCCGGCACGTTCACGATCAACCGCAACGGCCAGATTCTGACCTCCACCCTCCCCCAATCCTTCCCCACCGCGGACGCGCTGGCCATCGGCACGCAGGTGCTGGCCGCGTTTCGTTCCGCCGAACGGGCGCAACTGGCGCTGGGCGAAATCGTCATCCAATACTCGGCGCTCACGCTGTCGGCGCGCGAACAGCGCGGCGGCGCCATCGTTTTTCTCCAGCCTCAGCCCTGAACAGGGGCGGCCTGAGAATCCATGGCGCACCGGTGCGGGCGCTGGCCGGGCGGCGATGCAATAATCGAAAAAAAGGGCTTCACTGTTCCGGTATTTCTGACGATTGGCCAAGTGTCGCCTGGTTTTGCCGGCAATGTTTGGCATCGCATTGGAAGCTATGAGTGAAATGAAGCAATCTCCCAGCGGCGGCCACGAAGTAGTGGCCGTTCCCCCCACACCCGACGCAAAAAAGAAGCGCTTGTTGTTGATCGAGGATCAGAACGCCGCGCGCGTGGTTCTCCTTCAAAAACTGCGGGCGGCGGGATTTGACGTGGACGTCGCTCCAAATGGCCGCGTGGCGATTGAGAAACTGCGCAGCAGTCGGCCCGACGCGATTTTTATGGACCTGCTGCTCCCCCAGGTCAAAGGAGTGGACGTGATCAAGGAAGCCCGGCGGCATAAGGGTTTTGGTGACCGCCCCATTTACGTCTGCACCAGCGCGGCAAACATGATCGCCTGGACCAAGCGGGGGACGAAGGCGGGAGCCACGAAGATTTTTGACAGAGGCGCTCTAGCGATCGATGAGATCGTTGCAGCGGTCGCGGCGGACTTGATAGGACCTGGCGCCGGCAAAGAACCAACCGAGTCGCAGCCACAAGGCAATGCGAAGCCGGAGGTCGCGCCGGAAACACCCTCGACCGACCAACCAGCTGTGGCCGGGACGGAAACACTCCCGCAACCGGTCCCGCAAGCGCCCGTGCAATCCTCCACCAACGAGTCGCCCGCCGCCCAACCCCGTCGTCAGCGTGTTTCCCTGTTTCAGAGGGTGTTGATGGCACTTGGCCTGTCCCAAAAACCCGATCCGCCCAGTCGGCCGGCCGCACCCGCCAAACCGAAACCGGTTCCTGCCACGGAAAGGCCGAACGCGTTGGAAACAGCTCCCGATGCGGCCTGGAAACCAGGGTCGATCGGCATGGCGGCACCATTGCCGAACCAGGGTGGCCCGTCCGGTGAGCCTGCCGCCCATTCACCCGGCGGCATGATTGCGCCCGCCGCGGGCCACGGCGGCGCAGTCCTGACTCTCGACCAGGCCGGAAAAATCCTTACAGCCGACGACGGCTGTGTCGCGATGTTCGGCTGGGAAGCCGCGATGTTGGTCGGCGTGGATCTAAAAGTGTTACTCAAAGAGGGCCTCGATCAAGGAATTGAAGCATTTCTGCAAAAACACCGAGGGGGTGATCCGAGCAAAGCCTCGGGCTCGTCGCCTGTGATTGCCCGGAGAAGGGACGGCACGGAGTTTCCCGTATCGGTCACCACGCTGACGTGGAGCTCGGAGACGACGCTCATTCGCAAATCGGAAGGCGCGCGTTCCTGCTGGACGGCAGTATTTCGAGATTTGACGTGCGCCGCCACTCCTCCAGTCCCGGCAGCGACAGTGCCGCACCCGGGCAGTCCAGGTGCAGCCGCCCCGTCGATGCCAGTGACCGAGGACTTGTCCCGGCTTCAACAATCTCACGCTGCCCTGGAGCAGACCAATGCAGAACTTCAGAGGCAGTTGCAGGAACTCGCGGTTGAAGCCGCGAAGCACCGTGAGGCCATTGCCAGGAGCCAGAAGGAGCGCGAGGAATGGGAGGGACGAATCCGTTCCAAGGAACTTGCTCTCAACAATGCGCAATCCGACTCGGGGCGAGAAGAGCAAACGCGCAAGCAACTCGAACAAAGGCTTCAGGAATTGGCGGCTGCCAATGCCCAACTGACGACCCAACATAAGGCCTCCGCGGAGTCCAAGCAGCGCGGCGAGGAGCTGGAGAACCGGCTGCGCGAGACCGTGGGCGACCTGGAATGCCTCCGAGCGGACGCGGCCACGAACTCGGAGGAAAAGGAGTGTCTGGAGTCCGCGCTGCGCGAAGAACTGAACGCGGCCCGGAAAGCAGCCGAGCAGGCGGAAGCAGCGCTCAAAAAGGAAACCGCGCGCAACCAGGACTTGGAAAAGCGTCTCCAAATCCTTGGCAATAATCTGAGACAGGAGCAGAACGAACGGAGCAAACGATTCGAACAGGAACTGGCCGCCCTCCGGAAGGAGCGCGACGAGCTGAATGGCAAGCTGACCGCCGAGCAACAGGCCGTTGCGGACTCCAGGCGGCGGGCCGAGGAGTTGGAGGGCCGCCTTCGCGACAATGCGGCCGAAGCGGCGCGGGCCAAAGAGGAATTGGACAAGCAGACCGCGGATCGGAAGCGTTCCGAGGCCGAATGGCGCGGACAACTCGAGAATGCGAAAGCGCTGACCAGGACCCTGGAGGCGACCTGCGCGGAAGCGGTGGAGCGCAATTCGCGCTTCGAAGGGGAACTGGCCGCGCTCCAATGTCAGCGAGACGAACTTCAACGAAAGCTGGCCGAGGAGCAACGCACCGTCTCGGAGCCCAAGCGGCGGGTCGAGGAGCTGGAGGTCCGCCTGCGCGAGAATGCGGCGGAATTGGAACGGGTCAAAACGCAACTGCAAGGCGCCGGCCGCGATATGAGCGCCGAAATGGAACTGGTCAGCCTCGAGCAAGTGCGCGATGCCTTGAGCGCGAAGTTAACGGCCGAGCTGTGGACGACGACTGAGGCCGGCAAGCGCAGCGAGGAACTCGAAACGAAGTTGCGCGTCAATTCGGCGGAGCTGGAACGCGTCAAGGCCGACCGGGACAAACAGGCCGAGGCCCATGCCCGTCTGGAGGCTGATCTGCGAGAACAACTGGACGCGACGAAGACCGAGGTGGAGCAGGTGGCCGCCGCCCTCACCGAAAAGGCCGCGAAGTGCAACCAGTTGCAAACGGAACTGGCCGGCCTCCAGCAGTCGCGCGATGAGCTGAGCGGCAAGTTGGCGACGGAGCAGCAGGCGGCCGCCGAGTCGCGGCAGCGCAGCCAGGAACTCGAAGGCCGGCTGCGCGAAAGCGCTGCCGAGTTGGAACGCTTCAAGGCGGAGCGGGACAAGCAGGCGGAGCAACAAGCCCGACTGGATTCCGAACTGCAGGCCCAACTGGCCGCGGCGAAGGCCGCCACGGAACGGGTTGAAGCCACTCTCAAGCAGGAATCGGCGCGTTGCAGCCGATTTGAAGAGGAGCTGGCCAGCCTGCAAAAAGAGCGCCGCCAACTTCGCGACCAGTGCGACGCGGCACAACAGGCGGAGACACAATCCAAACGCTGCATCCAGGACCTCGAAGATCAAGTGCGTCAACGCGACGCCGGGGTGGCCAGCGTCAAACTCGAATTGCAGAACCTCGCCGCGGAACGCGGGCGGACCGAATCCGACCTGCGCGCTCAATTGGATGCGGCGAAGAATGCGGCCCAAAAGGCCGATGCGGCCCGCCAGGAGCAGACCACGCAGCGTGGCCGGCTCGAGGAGGAACTGGACGGCCTGCGGAAAGGGCATGAGGAGCTGGGCGCCAAGTGGAAGTCCGAGCAGCGCGTGGTTGAGGAATCCAGGCGCCGCATCGCCGAGCTCGAGAAAACCATGGTGCAAACTGCGACGGAATTCCAGCAGGCCAAAGCTGCCTTCGAGAACCAGTCCGCGGAGCGCGGGCGGATCGAATCCGATCTGCGCGCCCAACTGGAAGCGGCGAAAAACGCGGCCCAAAAAGCAGAGGCGGCCCGCCAGGAGCAGGCCACCCAGCGCGGCCAGCTCCAGGAGCAATTCAACACTCTTCGGAAGGATCACGAGGAACTGGGCGCCAGGTGGAAGACCGAGCAAACCACGGCTCAAGAATCCAAGCGGCGCATCGCCGAACTCGAAAAGGCGATGAGCGAAAGGGCGACGGAACTGCAACGCGCCAAATCCTCCATGGACAATCAGGCGACGGAACGCGGTCGGATCGAATCCGAGTTGCGCTCCCAATTGGAAGCGGCCAAAGCCGCTGCCCAAAAGGCAGACGCGGCCCAAAAGGAACTCGGCACGCAACGCGGCCGGATCGAGCAGGAACTGAGCGGCGTCCGCAAGGCTCATGAGGAGCTTGGCGTCAAGTTGAAGACCGAGCAAACCGCGTCGGAGCAATCCAGGCGGCGCATCGCCGAACTCGAGAAAGTCATGGGCGAAAAGGCGGCGGAACGCGGTCGGATCGAATCCGAACTGCGCGCCCAACTGGAAGCGGCCAAAGGCGCGGCCCAGAAAACAGACGCGGGCCGCCAGGAGCAGACTGCCCAGCGGGGCAAGCTGGAGAAGGAACTGGCCGGTCTGCAGAAGAAGCATGAGGAGCTTGGCGCCAAGATGAAGGCCGAGCAAAGCGCGGCGGAAGCCTCCAAGCGTCGCATCGCCGAGCTCGAAAAAGCCTCCCGTGAAGGCGTAACAGAACTCCAACGCGCCAAAGCGGCCTTTGACAACCAGGCGACAGAGCGCGGACGGATCGAATCCGAACTGCGCTCCCAACTGGAATCAGCGAAAAACGCGGCCCAAAAGGCAGCCGCCGCCCAACAGGATCACACCGCGCAACGCGGCCGGTTCCAGGAGGAGTTGGGCGCTCTCCGGAAGAGCAATGAAGAGCTCGGCGCCAGGTTGAAAACCGAGCAAAGCGCGGCCGAGGAATCCAAGCGGCGCGTCGCTGAACTCGAAAAGACCGCGCGAGAAAGCGCGGCCGAACTCCAACGCGCCAAAACGGAGTTGGAGAAGCAGGCCGCGGAACGGGCCCGTCTGGCAGCCAATCCTCTCAAAGCATCCGGACAGACCGAAGGGTTGACGAAGGAAATGTGCCGGTTGCGCGAGGACGAAGCGGTCCGGACGGCTGAACTTTCCGATCTGCGGCGCCAGATGCGCGACGGCGTCGGGTCTGTGGCCCGCCTGACCGCCGATTTGGAGAAGGAACGGGCCGAGCGCCGCCGGGTCGAGCAACGCTCCGCCGCGCTGACGTCGCAATTGCAGGAGTTGCACGAGGAACTCAAGCAACATCTCGAGTCGGCCAACGCCAGCCAGAAACGCATTACCGAGATGGAGCAACAACTCCGGGAGCGCGAGGACTCGGTCGTGCGGGCCAGCGCTGACTTGCAGAAGGAAGCTTCCAGCCGGCAGTTGGCGGAGGAACAGTTGCGCAGCACCCCGGATTTGAACGCCCATTTGCGCAACTGCCTCTCTTCGTTTGAACAGGCCAAGATGGGCTTCAAACGCATGCAGGAGGAACTGGAATCGCGGCAGCAAGCCAACCTCAACGCGTTGAAGGAGAGCGAGGCGAAGTTGCAGACCGAGGCCAGCGAACGCAAGCGGCTGGAAGAGGCTTTGGCCGCGGCCCAACGCGACCTCCAGGAACAAGCTCAAAAGACTTCGCTCGAGCTGACGAAGCTGCAGTCCGAGTTGCAAGTCGAGAAGTTTGAGCAGAAACGCCTGCAGGGAGAGGCCATGCAGTCGCGCTACTCGACGCTGGACTCGGCCCGGGTGGGCCAGGCGATGGTGAACAGCTTCCGCAAGCAAATCGAACAGCCGGTCGATCAATTGATGCAGACCACCCGCCGGCTGCTGGAATCCCAACTGGAGGCGGAGCAAAAGAAACTGGTGGAATCCGTGCTCGAAAACGCTCTCTTGCTGCGGACGAACCTTCAGGAGAGCGGGCCGTCGGACGCCGGGGGCGACCGGGCCGGCAGCCAGAGCCCGCCCAAACTGGGCCCCGTTCGACCCCCAGGCCTGGTCCCCGAGCGTGGCAAACCCGATTTGCAACCTTGAAAAGCGTTCGCCGGCGTGGGATAAAAGCGACGTGAAGTTGCGCGATGAAGCGGTATTGGGACCCTGAGCTTGCAAGCCTGCCCACACGGGCGCAGGATTTCGGGCACCGGCATGAAAACGAAAGCCAACGGCCAAGCCAAATGCGTGGAGCTCGGCGACTACATTGTCGCTGACCCGCATATCTGCCACGGCAAGCCGACCTTCAAAGGAACTCGCGTCATGGTGTTTCAGGTGTTGGAACAAGTCGCCTATGGCACTCCATGGGAACGCATCGTCTGGTCGTGGCGCGGCAAAGTGCCGATGGCGGCCATTACCGAAGCCGTGAAACTCGCCAGCGAACTCTTCAAAGACCAAGGTGTTTTCAAGCCGAATGCTCATCATCGACGAAAACATCTCGGAAAGCGAAGTCTGGCGGCTGCGTGAGTGGCGCATCGCTGTCCGCCAAATCGGGCCGGACATCGCCGAGGCCAGCACCACCGACGAAAACATTCTCCTCGTCCTTCATCGGCTCAAGCGCGCGACGTTTTTCACCCGTGACCGGGACTTCTGGAATCCGCGGCTGGCGCACGCCAGGTATTGTCTGGTCTTCCTGGACATCCGCGAACACGAGGGGCAAATCGCCGCCGCCAACCGCAACTTCGTGCGTCATCCGGCCTTCGACACGCGCGTCAAGCGCATGGGCAAAGTGGTTCGGCTTCACCCCGCCGGTGTCCATTATTGGCAGCGCGGCAAACCCGGCTTGCAGTCGGAGTTATGGAAAGGCAATTGACTCGACCCCATCGCCTTTGCCTCGCCTCGCGCGGCTCAAAAAGCAAAAGTGGCCAAATTGCTCACCGACAACTTCGCTGACTTTGCCGGGCTGGAAGATAGCTTCTCCATCTCACCCCCTTAAACATTTTCCCGCTGCGCGCCGCCTCCAAGGTGTCCATCAAACCGGGTCAGGCCCAACAACGGCGCGAAGCGGCGATTTCCTGCTGCTTTTCGAATTAACACGCGCGCTCGACGTCGAAGTGCAAAAAGTGAGGACCGACCCGTTCATGTCGTGATCGGCGACTCGCCGAACGCAATTCTCGTCTTTGCAACCGCCGCTCGCTCCGCTACTCTCTCGCGCATGCCGACGCTGGGAATCAAGGCAACGC